>JAQTWR010000156.1 GCA_028689195.1 Anaerolineales bacterium
AGCCAAAAACATCAGCATGTCACCCTGAGGGAGCGTTTTTCAGTGACCGAAGGGTCTCAAATGAGCCGTTCCGAGATGCTTCGGGGCAAAAAACGCCCCTCAGCATGACATAATCCCGTTATCCATGATTGACGTTAAATTACAAATGAAAATTCGCGCCGTCATTCTATTTCTCTTTCTCGCTTCCTGCACGCAACCAACGCCTCCCTCGATTGACGGAGGCGTTTTGACTCAACCATCTACAGCCACGTTGGCAATCCCAACAGAAACTTTCACGCCAACGCCTGTTTTGCCTACAAATACGCCGACCGCGCAAGCGCCGACTTTTACCATCCTCCATCAATTTACATCGCAGCCCAATGATGGACGCATCCCTTATGGCGTTCTCGTTTTTTACAACGGCGCATTTTATGGGACAACAACGTACGGCGGCGCGCCGTATGACCTTCCGCCAACCAACCCCGCGAATAAAGGCAATGTGTTCAAGGTCAACATGGATGGAACAAATTTTGTCGTTCTGCATGAATTCAACGGCGGCGCGGATGACGGCTGGAAACCGTGGAGCGGACTATCCATCGCCGACGATACGATCTATGGCAGCACGGTCTATGGCGGCGCGTATGGCGAAGAAGGCGGCGTTCTGTACAGGATGAATATCAACGGCGCGGATTTTCGCGTCCTGCATTCTTTCGGCGAAACGGGCGACGGGTACGGCGCATCTACATCCCCGATTTTGATGGATAATAATTTATACGGAATGACGCGCTGGGGCGGCAACGGAACGGGGACCATTTACCGATACGATCTCGCGCTCGATAGATATATCCAACTCCATCGCTTCGCATCAAACGGCAGCGATGGAAAATTTCCGCTGGGAACATTGACGCCCGATAATCAAGGCTTTTTGTACGGGCTGACATGGCAGGGCGGCGCGTATGGCATGGGAACTTTATTCCGCATAAAAACAGACGGCTCGTCTTTTGAAACCCTGCACGATTTCACGGGCGGCGCCGAGGGAAAATATCCGTATGATTCGCCGACCTTTGACGGCGTTCGCACGCTGTACGGAACTACGTTAGGCGAATATGGAAAAGACCCTTCGGATTTGGGAACTGTTTTCAAATACGATCTTGAAACCCATACTTATTCCGTTCTTCATAAATTCGCGGGCGGAGCGGACGATAGCGGCAAGCCAAACGGCGGCGTTGTTCTATCGAGCGACGGCGCGTTGATCTATGGAACGACTCACGGCGATGACGCATGGGGCGGCGTTGAATTTGGCTGCATCTATCGAATGAATATAGACGGCGGCGGTTTCAAGCGACTCTACGAATTCAGCGGCGGCGCGGCTGGCGCGACTCCCATGCGCGCGCCGCTCTTAATCAACGGCGCTTTATACGGCATGACAGCCTACGGCGGGCAGGAAGGTTACGGGATTATTTATCGCTATCTGATTTCCCCATAAAACAAAAGACCGCGAACTATTCCTAGTTCACGGTTTTTTATTTGCACCAAGTTTCCAATTAGAAGGTGAGGCTGGAGTTAACGGTGCTGAACACGTTTCCGATCACCGGTCCGAGAATCATGAGCGCTGCAATAACAACAATAGCAACTAAAACAAGGATGAGCGCGTATTCTACGAGACCCTGACCTTTTTCTTTGGGGGCGAATAACATGGGTAAGTTTCTCCTTTCTTCAGAATTTCCCAGGAAGGTCTCCAGAGATACCTACATTATAGGCACACCGACACAAAAAAAACAAGGGAATATCGCTATGTCGACTAACAATACCAGACGGCGCGACTGGCGCGACTCCCATGCGCGCGCCGCTCTTAATCAACGGCGCTTTATACGGCATGACAGCCTACGGCGGACTGGAAAACTACGGGACGATTTATCGCTACTTTATTTCCCCATGACGCTTAAAACAAAGATCGCGAACTGTTTCCAATTCGCGATCTTGTTTCTTACAGAATTTCAATGCCTACATGAGGCTGGAGTTGATGGTGCTGAACACGTTTCCGATCAATGGTCCGAGAATCATGAGCGCTGCAATAACGACAATAGCAACTAAAACGAGGATGAGCGCATATTCTACGAGGCCCTGACCTTTTTCCTTGGGGGCGAATAACATGGGTAAGTTTCTCCTTTCTTCAGAATTTCTCAGGAAGGTCTCCAGAGATACTTACATTATAGGCACACCGACGAAAAAAAACAAGGGAATTATGTTATATATCAACTAACAATTATGTTATTTGTGAAATTAAACCAAAACGCCGATAATCTACCTCGTCGTCCCAACCAAGTCCAATTCTGGCGCGATTTTCCGCATGGCAAGGATGACGTTGCCGACATGCTCCCAAAGTTCCACGCCGAATTCCTGCGCGGCGCGCTCCATCTCGTTTCTATCCGTTCCCGCGGCAAAGGCTTTATCTTTCCACTTTTTCTTGACCGAAGACGCTTCAAGATCGTATAACGAGCGCGAAGGACGCACCAACGCCACCGCGGTAATCAGTCCCGTCACCTCGTCGCACGCGGAAATCGCTTTGCGGCGCAGCGTATCGCGCGGCACGCCGGTATGATCCGCGTGGCTGAGAATATCCTGAATAATATCTTCGCTCACGCCGCGTCCGCGCAAAATCGCCGCTCCCTTTTGCGGATGCCCCTCCAGCGTAGGATGAATTTCCCAATCAAAATCATGCAGCAAGCCAAGTTCGCCCCAGCCCTCGGCGTCTTCGCCATATTTTTCGGCGTAGAAACGCATCGCGGCTTCCACCGACAACATGTGGCGGACAAGCCCTTCATTCTTCACAAATTCGCGCACAAGCGCAAGGGATTCATCGCGGGTCATCATTTTCTCCATATCATAAATTTCTAACGCGTCGCATCTAGAGAGTGTCTAACTTTGTGGGCTAAACACAAAGTCACGAAGACTCGAAGACGCAAAGAAACCTTTGAGGCTTGGCGTCTTTGCGCCTTCGCGTTAAAGAAAGCCCATCCTTTTAGACACTCCTCGCATCTATGGGGATTTGCGCCGCGTTAGAAATGGTATCATAATCTCCCAAATCTTTGACAAGGAATTCTCCATGACATTGCCCGACCATTCAACGGCAGCCCGCCGCGATCCTTACGCCGCGCTGCGCTATTCTGATTTTCGCCTTTTACTTACAGGCAGGTTCATCACCTCTTTTGGAAACGAAATGCTTTCATTCGCCATCGCATGGGAACTGTGGTTGCGAACCCACAAAGCGTTTGCCTTGGGCATGGTTGGCTTGGTTCAAGTCGTGCCCGTCATCGTATTATCGCTGCCCGCCGGACACGTCGCCGACCAATACAATCGCAGGCGCATCGTGTTGATTACTCAATTATTTACCGGATTATGCGCGCTGGGACTCGCGCTTCTTTCTTACGGTCAAGGTTCGCTGTTTCTCATTTATTTGTGTTTGTTTGGAATTGGAGTCGCGCGCGCGTTTAACGACCCCGCATCTTCGACGCTCGTCCCCGAGACCGTGCCTCCCCACCTTTTTTCCAGCGCCGCCACATGGAACAGCAGCTCGTGGCATATTGCCTCCATTGTCGGTCCCGCCGTCGCGGGATTGATTATCGCGTTCTCCAACAATGTCGCGGCAATTTATATTTTCGACGCGTTGGGCGCGGTCGTATTTTCTATTTTGTTGAGTGCCATCAAAGGGAAGCGCCTACCGCTTGCGCGCAAATCCGCAACGTGGGAGTCTTTAGCCGAAGGGATTAAATTCATGCGCGACACAAAAATCATCCTCGCCGCAATCACTTTGGATATGTTCGCGGTTCTCTTCGGCGGAGCGGTGGCGCTGCTCCCCATCTACGCGACCGATATTCTCAAAGTGGGGGCGCAAGGGATGGGCGTTATGCGCGCGGCGCCGTCCATTGGCGCGCTGCTCATGGCTTTCCTGCTCGCGCATTTGCCGCCGATGAAAAACGCCGGCAAGACGCTGCTCCTCGCGGTGGCGGGATTCGGCGCATGTACAATCATCTTTGGGTTTTCAAACTGGTTCTGGCTTTCGGTTCTTATGCTTACCCTGCTGGGCGGACTCGACAATATCAGCGTTGTCATTCGCGCTACGCTGCTCCTCACGCACACGCCCAACGAAATGCGCGGACGCATCTCTGCGGTGAACGGAATTTTTCTCGGCGTGTCCAATGAGTTGGGCAGTTTTGAATCTGGTTTTGCGGCGGCTTTATTTGGTCCAATCATTGCGGTGGTAGGCGGCGGCATTGCGACAATCCTTGTAGTGCTAAGCATCGCAAAAATATTTCCCCAAATCCTTCATCTAAAAACGCTGGATGTGCCGGAGCAAGTTCCGTAAGCGCTAGGCAAGCGCCGCCAATAGTTGATCTAACGTGATCGGACCTTCTCTTAAGATTACGGGAGTTTCGCCCGCGCAATCCACCAGCGTAGACGGGATTCCGCCGCGCGTTTTCCCTCCGTCCAAGATTAATGGAATCCGCCCGCCGAGTTGATCGTAAACCTCCTGCGCGGTGACGGGGCTTGCCTGCCCCGAAATATTCGCGGAGGTGACCGCCATGGGTCCAGCGGCGCGGAGCAGCGCGCGCGCGTGGGCGTTATCGGGAATTCGCACAGCGACTATGGGCGTTGCAGAAACAGACTGAGGCAGCGTATCCTTTTTGGGAACAGTAATCGTTAGAGGTCCGGGAAAAAAACGCGCCGCGAAAATTCGCGCCATGTGTGGAATCGAATCCGCGACTTTTTCCAAATCCGATGGTTCGGCGACTAAAATGGGAATCGCTTTTTCGACGGGACGATTCTTTGCCGCGTAAATACTCTTGATGGCTGCGTCGTCAAACGCGAGCGCGCCGAGTCCGTAAACGGTATCGGTGGGGAAGGCAACCAGCCCGCCGTTTTGTAAAACATTAAGCGCGGCTTGAATTTCACCGGCGGAAAGAATTTCTGTTTTCATGGGAAGACAATTTCAACCAAGCGGTCTTTGCCCGCGAGGTCTTGATATAAATTTATTTTCGCATCGGGAAAAAAATTTGCAGCAAGGTTGATCGTTTGCGCGCCAAGCGACGATTCAATTTCGAGCAGCATTACGCCGCATTTTGGCGCGAGTTGAAATAAGCGGCGAAATAATTCCAGCCCGTCGCGTCCGCCGTCGAGCGCGAGAGTCGGTTCGCGCCCGAAGACGGAAAGTCCGCGCATGGTTTCGGTTGGGATGTAAGGCAGGTTGGCGCAAATTAGGTCAAAGGTCAAAGGTCGAAGGTCTGCCCTTTGACCTTTGACTTTTGACTTCTCTGGCAGCAAATCGCATTCAACAAATTCAATTTGATCTTGAACATTAAATTTTTGCGCGTTACGCTTGGCGACTTGCAACGCGGCGGAAGAAATATCGGTGGCGAGGATTTGCGCGTCAGGGACATTAACCGCGATAGAAACGGCAATCGCGCCCGAACCGACGCCAATATCCGCGATTATTTTTTTATCCGATTTTTTTTGCAGGGCGACAATCGCCTTTTCGACCAGCAATTCCGTTTCGGGGCGCGGGATAAGAACGTCTTTTGTCACCTCGAATTCCAGCCCGAAGAATTCCCACTTGCCTAAAACATAAGGAAGCGGTTCGCCCGCTTCCAGTTTTCTTAGCGCGTCATTAAATTGATCTTGCTGTTCGTCGTCCATTTCAAATTCGGGATGCGCCATGATCCACGCGCGCGATTTTCCGATAACATGCGCGAGTAAAACCTGCGCGTCTAACTGCGGCGTATCGCCGGGCAATCTTTCAATCGCCGTTCTTAACAAGTCTTGAATTTTCACTACTTATCTATTCTTTAATTTTATTCATCATCCGCGCCGCTCGCCGCGAGACGTTCCGACTCGTCGCGGGTGGAGAGTTCGTCAATGAACTGGTCTATGTCGCCGTCCATCACAGCCGAAAGGTTATAGCTGGAATATCCAACGCGATGATCCGTCACGCGGCTTTGCGGATAATTATAGGTGCGGATTTTTTCGGAGCGGTCGCCCGAACCGACTTGCGAGCGGCGATCCGCTTCCAGTTCCGCCTGGCGTTTTTGTTCTTCAATCTCATACAGGCGCGCGCGCAAGATGCTCAACGCGCGGAGTTTGTTCTGCAACTGCGAACGCTCATCCTGACAGGTGACGATCATGCCCGTCGGCTTGTGATACAAACGCACGGCGGTCGAGTTCTTCTGCACATTCTGCCCGCCCGCGCCGGAGGAGCGATACACTTCGATTTCAATATCGGTTTCGGGGATGTCCACTTCGACATCGTCCACTTCGGCAAGCACGGTCACGGTGGCGGTGGATGTGTGAATACGTCCCTGCGATTCTGTAGCGGGTACGCGCTGTACGCGATGCACGCCCGATTCATATTTCAAACGCGAATACGCGCCCTTGCCGCGCACTTCAAAGATCACTTCTTTATATCCGCCCACGCCGATCTCGCTCGCAGACATGACCTCGACCTTCCATTTTTTATCTTCC
>JAQTWR010000157.1 GCA_028689195.1 Anaerolineales bacterium
GGAGCGCTAAAATCCGCCGACTTACAAACCTTTAACTCACAAGGAGAAAAACTATGACCGAACGTATTGCCCTTTATTTGCAAGACTCGCACGATCTGCGCGATGGCTTGGAGTACGCCAAATACGCGGAAGAAAAAGGTTTTGAAGCCGTGTGGCAAGCCGAATCAAGATTGGTGCGCGACGCAATCGTACCGATGGCGGCTTACGCGGCGGTAACAAACAATATCAAAGTTGGATCGGGCGTGATTAACAACTGGACGCGCAATATCGGTTTGCTCGCCGCGACCTTCCTCACGCTGGACGACCTTGCGCCAAATCGCGTCATCTGCGGGCTTGGCGCGTGGTGGGACCCGCTAGCCAAAAACGTGGGCATTGACCGCAAGAAACCGCTGACCGCCATGAAAGAAACCGTTCAAGTGATGAGACGGTTATTAAATCTGGAGCGCGTCTCGTTCGACGGCGAATTTATCCATGTAAAAGATATCGAACTCGACGTAGTGCATGGCAGGCGCGAACCGCGCAACGTCCCCATTATGATCGGCGCGACAGGCGATATGATGATGGAACTCACGGGCGAGGTCGCGGACGGCGCGGTCTTGAATTACTGCGTCGAACCTTCCTACAACGACAAAGCGCTGGAATTGCTCGATAAGGGTTTGCAAAAATCGGGGCGCAAAATGGAAAACTTCGACCGCCCGCAATTAATCGTCTGCTCGGTGGATGAAGACCACGACAAGGCGATTGATTATTCCAAGATGCTGCTCTGTCAATACATGGCGCAGCAACCGCACATCGCCAAAGCGTCGGGCGTCTCGGACGAAGTAGTGCATGAGATTCAATCCATTTTGGGATGGCCCGCCACCAAAGAACAGATCAATAAAGCCAAACACTTTGTTCCCGACGAACTTGTCCTCAAAATTACAGCCTCTGGCACGCCCGCCGAAGCCCGCGCCAAAGTTGCGGAATACGTCAAACGCGGATGCACCTGCCCCATTTTGTATCCCGTCGGCGGAAACTTCAAGTTGTTGATTGACACCTTCGCGCAGAAGTAAAAAAATACAAACCTCCGAGACTTTGCAGCGTCTCGGAGGTTTTACGCGTCGTTATTTTTTTACACTTCGATTCCATTCCCCAACAAAAAATCCACCTTCATCCACGCGCCAAGCGTGGATTTTTGTTCCGCCGCATTCAAGCCCAAATTTCGCCCAAGCGGATGACTCGCCAGCGGCGCGACGTTCAGCATATACGGTTTGAGAAAAACACCGCCCTCGTAAAATATTTCTATCTTCAGCGGCGCTTCGATAATTTTTTGATAGCAGGCTTTATGCGTATCCTGCGCGTCGCGGAATTGCTTGAGGAAAACAAGGGGAATATGGTCGTTGATCAAACGCGAAGCAAACCCCACCGCGCCATTATCCATATCTTTGCGAATCCTTCTAAACAGATCGTCCGCCATAGTCGTCTTGACGGCGTTCAAATCGGCGGGCTGGGACGAGAGAGACGACGCAAAGGGACGCAAATGAATCAAGCGTTCCTTTTGAGCAATCGCGTCCGCGCGAAATTGCTTGAAGCCAAGCACATCCGCTGAAAATTCGGGCTTCTGAATCCGCGTTGGTTTTTGAATTTGAGCGAGCTGTTTATTGAAGCCAAATACTTCGCGCCCCGTTGCGATAGCGCTGCCCTCGTCCACAAACAGATAGGGCAAAAACCACGCCAGATGATGCGGCAGATAAACGCCGTTCGTCTTTTTCATGGCGACGGTCAACACCCAAAAGCCGATTTCCGCTTCGGGGATAAGCCCCGCCTGCGCGTCGCGCTCGTCGCGCGAAGAGACAAGCATATCCGCGAAGACCAGCATCACCGAAGACGAGAGCGGCGCGTATTTGTAAGTAAAATCGTCAGAGACGTTCAACGCGTTATCGCAAAGAGTCGAAAGACTTTTGACGTCCGCGCCAAACAAAAACGCCACAAGGTTTGCGTCTTTTTGCAAATACGGCGCGCGGAAAACGGGAAAGCCAAGTCCGTTATCGGCGTAATTGGGGAGCATGGTTGTCACGCCTCGTAGTCTATATCCTCGTCATCCACGATGACGGGCGGCGCGGTATTGAGCGCATACGCCCAAACGCCGCTCTCGTTCATCAGAGCGGCGACCTCGTAAGGGGTGAGCAGAAATTCCATTTGCTGCGCTTCGATAAATTCCAAAATTAATTGATGCGAGGGTCTTTCCGTTTTGAAACTTTTCTGAATATGATTGAGGAAATATTTGGCGCTTTCGCGCGAGATTTGAAATTGCGACGCGATTTTTTCAAAGGGTTTTATTTTATCCATGCGTTGATTGTACCTGACTGTCGGGTCTTATCCGCATCAGGAAGCGCCGTTCCCCGCCACGCGATTATCGGCAGAGCGCGCGTGGGCTTCGAGTCCTTCGGCGCGGGCAATGAGCGCGGCAGACTTCGACAACTCGCGCCCGGTGGATTCGTCCAACCCGATCAGGCTGATGATCTTGATAAAGTCCCACACATTGAGCGGGGATGCAAAACGCGCGGTTCCGCCGGTGGGCATCACATGGCTCGGACCCGCAACATAATCTCCCAGCACTTCAAACGAATACTCGCCCATAAAGATTCCGCCCGCCGCGTTGACCTTGCCGCTCCACGCCCAAGGATCGCGCACAGACAAACAAAGATGTTCGGGACCATAGGCGTTGGAAAGTTCGACGGCTTCGTCAAGGTCTTTGGTAACGACAATGCCGCTCTTATTCGGCAGAGACTGCGCGACAATTTCGGCGCGCGGCAGAGTTTCCATTTGTTTGCCCACTTCGATTTGAACGGCTTCGGCGAGTTGTTTCGAGGGCGTGAGCAAAATGGCGGAGGCAAGCACATCATGTTCGGCTTGCGCCAACAAATCAGACGCGACCCACGCGGGGTTTGCAAACTCATCGGCGATGACGACGGTTTCGGTGGGACCCGCAAGCCCGTCAATGCCGACCGTTCCGAAAACCTGCTTCTTGGCAATCGTCACAAACAAATTGCCGGGACCAAAAATCTTATCCACCGCGCGGATGGATTCTGTGCCATACGCCAGCGCGCCGATGGCTTGCGCGCCGCCCATCGCGTAGACTTCGTCCACGCCGACGATGGCGGCAGCCGCTAAAACAATCGGGGCAATCTCGCCTGTTCCGCGCTGCGGCGGGACAGCCAGCACAATTTCTTTCACGCCCGCCACCTTCGCGGGAACGGCAGACATCAACACGCTGGAAGGCAGCGGCGCGGTGCCGCCGGGGATATACAAACCTACGCGCTGAATCGGGCGAATCAACTGCCCCAGCACGCCGCCCATCTCTTGCGTGATCCACGATGCGAGCGGCTGCTTTTTGTAAAAGGATTCGACGCGGCGCGCGGAAACCTCGAGCGCGGCGCGCTGCTGCGTTGAAATAGAATCTAACGCGGCGCGGAGCGCATCCTTTGAGACGCGGAAACTCTGCGGGGTTTTTCCATCCAGTTTTGAAGTCCAGTTGCGAAGCGCGGAATCCCCCTCCGCGCGAATATCGCGCAGGATGCGAGTCACGGCTTCGTAGGGAGAAATCCGCTCGCCAAAAAGGGATTCAAGACGGTCGAGCATGGCGGCGGGAACGTTCGCGTCATCCAATGGAATGCGGCGCAGAATGGTTTGCTTTGCCGCCGCAGAATCGAGAATAGAAATCATGGTTAAACTTCCTTGCTGGAGAGGAAGCCTTCGATGCGGCGCCAGATGCGGCGCAAGAGCGAGCGCAAGCGGGCAAAGAGACGATACGGTTCGGTGCGGATATGTTTCTTGGCTGGGATGGGTCCCGTCCACTCTACGACCATCGCGCCCCAAGTCAGCCCCGCGCCAAAACCAACCAACACGATTTTGTCGCCGGGTTTGATC
Organism: Anaerolineales bacterium; assembly: GCA_028689195.1. Taxonomy (GTDB): domain Bacteria; phylum Chloroflexota; class Anaerolineae; order Anaerolineales; family Villigracilaceae; genus Villigracilis. The sequence continues at coordinate 3,910 of JAQTWR010000157.1, forward strand.
TGTCCCTTTTGCAAAGCGTCCACCGCCGCAATTGGGATGGAAGCGGTGGAGGTGTTTCCGTAACGGTCTACGTTGATTATGAATTTATCCAGCGACATTTTCAGGTATTTCGCGGCGGTTTTGATAATGCGAAAGTTCGCCTGATGCGGGACGATCCATTGAATATCGTCGAGCGTTAACTTGGCGGGTTCGAGCGCTTCCAGTACGGCTTGTCCCATTACGCGCGTCGCAAAGCGGAAGACTTCCTTGCCGTCCATTTGAATAAAATGTTTACCTTCGTGAATGGTGGCTTCGGTGGCGGGGAAGCGCGTTCCGCCGCCGGGCAAAATCAGCGCGTCGGCGCCTGAACCGTCGGAGTGCATTACGGCAGAGATCACGCCGCCGGGCTTATCGCTGGCTTGCAGGACAAACGCGCCCGCGCCGTCTCCGAACAAGATGCAGGTGTTGCGGTCTTTCCAATCCACAAAGCGCGAAAGCGTTTCTGTGCCGACCACCAGCGCGCTCTTGATCGAGCCGCTGCGAATGGCTTGCGCCGCCATATTCATCGAGAAGATGAATCCCGTGCAGGCGGCTTGCAGGTCGAAGGCGCCGGCTTTTGTCGCGCCGATTTGATCTTGAATCAGGCACGCCGTCGCGGGGAAAAAATATTCGGGCGAAGACGAAGTGCAGATAATCAGGTCGAGTTCGGTGGGCGCAAGGTTTGCGACTTGCAGGGCTTTGAGCGCAGCCTCTACGCCAAGCGTGGACGGGAATTCGTGTTCGCGGGCGATGCGCCGCTCGCGGATTCCTGTGTGGTCGCGAATCCATTCATCATTGGTGTCCACCAATTTTGAAATATCGTCGTTGGTCAATATCAGTTCGGGAACGTGCATCCCCCATCCCGTAATATGCGCGAATGGCATTCTTGCTCCTTTATTTGTTAAAGCGGCTTAAGATCAAAGTTGCGTTATGTCCGCCGAAGCCGAACGAATTGGACATGGCGTGTCGCGGCTCGGCTTTGCGCGGCTGGTTGGGAATGTAATCGAGGTCGCAATCGGGGTCGGGCATTGAGTAATTGATGGTGGGCGGCAGGGTGTTATCTAACAACGCCATCGCGCAAATCATGGCTTCCAACGCGCCCGACGCGCCCAGCAAATGTCCGGTCATGGATTTGGTTGACGAAACCGGAATTTTATAAGCCTGCTCGCCAAACACGGTCTTGATTGCCTTCGTTTCAATCTTATCATTTAACGGCGTGGATGTGCCGTGCGCGTTGATATAGTCAATATCGGTAATTTGAAGCGCGGCGTCTTCCAACGCAAAGCGCATCGAGTTGACCGCGCCCGCGCCGTCTTCGGAAGGCGCGGAAATATGGTGCGCGTCATCGGTTGTGCCGTAGCCGCTGAACTCGCATAAAATTTCCGCGCCGCGCGCCAGAGCGCTTTCCAGCGACTCAAGAACCAGCATCGCCGCGCCTTCGCCCATTACAAATCCGTCGCGATCTTTGTTGAACGGACGCGACGCGCGCTGCGGGTCGTCGTTGCGCGTGGAAAGCGCGGTCATTGCGTTCATGCCCGCTATCGCAATCGCGATGACAGACGCTTCGGAAGCGCCCGCAATCATCGCGTCTGCCGCGCCGCGTCGAATCATCTCGGCGGCTTCGCCGAGCGCGTTTGCGCCCGAAGCGCACGCCGTTGCAAGCGACATATTCGCGCCGCGCGCGCCAAAGCGAATGGCGAGATTTCCCGCCGCGCTGTCGGAGATCATCATCGGGATGAGGAAAGGACTGACGCGGTCGGGTCCGCGCTGGCGCAGGGTTTCGTACTGCTCAAGCAGCGTTCCAATTCCGCCGATCCCTGTGCCAATCAAAATCCCCACGCGGTCGCGGTTCGATTCGTCAATTTTCAAGCCTGATTGCTCCAGCGCTTCTAAAGCGGCGGCGGTTGCAAGTTGGGCAAAGCGATCCATTTTACGCGCGTCGCGCGCGCCGAATAAAGCGGCGGCGTCGAAATTTTTGACTTCGGCGGCGAATTTTGTCTTGTGCGAACTTGCGTCGAAAAGCGTAATCGGCGCCATGCCCGATTTCCCCTCTAACAAAGAGCTCCATGTATCTTTTACGTTATTCCCTACAGGGCTTACGCAGCCCAGCCCCGTTACGACGACACGTTTTCTCATGCGTGTTTCTCCTTAAGATTTTTAACTTGGACTTGCGCAAGATGGTTTGCGCTGCATAACGACCTCTAATAAATAGAGGACAAGTTGAACTTGTCCTCCGCATTTGATAATAACACTATATTCAACTGGAAGACACGCCGAAATCAAACGCCCTCGATGATACCCCACGCTTGTCGAATATGCATACGATCATGGTCGGCGATAAAGCCCATTACCTCGAGGAAGTTCGTCGGTCCAAAGATGGCGTGACGCGCCTTGCGCTTCCAATCGTCGGCGGAAATATTTTCGAGCATGGCCAGCGTCTCGCGCCGCGCCGCGTTGAATTCTCTTAAAGCAGCCGCGCCGTCTTCGCGCAAATAATCGCGCTGACTCGCCCACACGCTGGTATCGGGGCGCGGAATGAACGGCTCGTTTTGTTCT
>JAQTWR010000158.1 GCA_028689195.1 Anaerolineales bacterium
TAGTGGGACGCTTGAAAAAAACAAATTTCGCAGACCTATTGGCGCAAATCTATTTTTCCGTACTTTCTTCAATCTCTCGGCTATAATAACCGGGAGATTTTTTATTCCACAAGAAGGACAAAGCCATGAATATCCGACGATTTTTTTTCAGCGCCGCTATGATCTTGACCCTGCTGGCGTGTGTTGTGCCGGGTTTCTCAACGACCTCTGCCCCTGCCGCCAAACCAACGGCGGATACGCGTTTGGAAATTATGGTCGTAGAAACGGTTGACGCAGCCATCACGCAAACGGCGCAGGCAATTCCGCCCACATCAACGCCTACATTGACGCCCGAAGCGACCTCGACCCCGTTAGATACGCCAACCCCGCCCGCGCTTCCGCCTGCTGGCAGTTTGCTGACAAAACAGGAAAATGGCGAAGCGATTTTTACCGACATACGCGCGGGCTATCTAATCCACATCCCGGAAAACTGGCTGGCTGTGCGCGTCAACCAACAGGAATTTTTCGACGCGCTAACCCTTACGGAACTTTCCGATCCGCTGGTGCATGAAGCGTTGACAAAAGTCCGCGACGAAGACCCGAATATCCTGCGCCTATTCGCGGCGGATATAAAAAACGAAACATTGCAAGGCGAGCCGGTCGCGTCCATCCAATTGATTTGGGACGAAAAGAAAATCATATCATTCGCTTCAGACGCGGATATGCAATCTCTGGCGGACGAATTAACCAAAACAACGAGCGGACTTGAAATCACGGCTATGGATATTCTGCTTGCGCCCAATAAAATGCAGTTTGGCGCGATTGAATCTGAAACGACAGGCAGCGACGGCGCGATGACGATTCAAAAGCGCGTATTCTTCAACGCGCAAAACGGAAGCGTACAAGCGTTACTGACCATCGGAAAAAGTTTGAAAGAGACCGCGCTCCCCGCATTCGATACCATCATAGATACGGTAAGCCTGCTCAATCCATAAGTTTAGATTTAGAAAAAAAAGCGGACTTCAAAGTTTAAGGACTTTGAAGTCCGCTTTTTTTAATATTATTTAACAAGTCAATTAACACCATAGCGCAACGTTTTATAAGTTGAATACACATATACTCAATTTTATGAAACGAGACTTTATTTTTGTAGTTGCGCTGATCTTTTTACAGGCTTACAACACCGTGCCTGAAGCGTGGCAGCCTGCGCCGGTTTATGCCGCTAGTTACGCCGCAGGTTCTCCAGCGCGGACACCCGCGCCCGCCACGTCCTTGTTTATTGTCCAGCAAGATCATATCATTACGCCAACCCCCATACTGACAAACGAGCCGACGCCAACCGCCGAGCCGATTCAATTGGGAATCGAGCGCGTCGTGATCGTCAGTTTTGACGGGATGCGCCCGGACGCAATCGAAGCGGCGGGCATGACCAATTTGCTCAATCTAATCGAATCCAGCGCCTACACGTTTACCGCGCGGACAATTTCCTATTCCGCCACTTTACCGGGGCACACTTCCATGCTTTCAGGGTTGTGCATGGAAAAGCACGGTATGAGATGGAACGGGAACAACCTTTATCGAGGCTACGCGGTCGGCACAAATATTTTTGACCTGACCCATGACGCGGGCATGAAATCCATCATGGATGTGGGCAAGGAAAAATTAAGGTTGATCGCCGAGCCTGAAACAACGGACGATTTTGAAGTACACGCAACCGAAGCGCAAATCGCCGCCGCCGCGGTAGAACTTATCCCATCCGATTTTGACCTGTTGTTCATCCACTTCCCCTCCGCAGATTTGATGGGTCACAAACACGGCTGGATGACCAACGCCCAATTTGGGGCTTTGCGCGAAGGCGACGCCGCGCTGGGGAAAATCCTCGCCGCGCTGGACGAGAACGGAATGCGCGAAACCACGCTGGTCATCGTCACTGCCGATCACGGCGGGCATGATAAAACGCACGACGGCACGCTCATCGAAGATTATCATATCCCTTGGATTGTTTCTGGACCGGGCGTTATTCCCCAACAATTAACCAGTTCAATTCGGATCATGGATACAGCCGCAACAACCGCTTACGCGCTCGGTCTGCCCATTCCGCCCGAGTGGGATGGCATCCCCGTTTACGAAGCGTTTGGCGTAGCCGCGCAAGACGTTCACTATCGTAACGAAGATTGCGAATAGATAAAAATTTACCGTAAACGAACAAGACCTAAAGGCTTTTGAAACCTTTAGGTCTTGTTTTATTTAAGACGACAACAATTCCGTTAGTCCATGTGAGCGAGGACGCGCTGATGGGCGGTATCCACATCCATATCCAAAACAGAGACCAATTTATCCCTGCCGCTTTCGCCCGCGACAATCTCTACGCGCGACTTCGGCACGCCGAGAACTTCCGCGAGAAAGCCGACCAACTCGATATTCGTTTGCTCGTCGGAAGGATCGCTGGCAAGGTGAACTTTGATCGTGCCGTCGTTCAACAAACCAACAATTTGATTCCGACTGGCGCGCGGCGTGACGCGCACGGCGAGAGCCGATCCGCGCTGCCCATCATGGAAATCATATTTTCTAGTCATCATGTTCACCTCAACAAAGAAATCAAAACGCGGGAGATCAAATCAACCGCGATAATTAATATCAGCGGACTGAAATCCATCATACCCGCCATCGGTACCACGCGACGGATCGGATTCAAGAACGGATCAACAATGCGATCCAACGCTTCGCGCGCAGGGTGATACGGCGGAAGAAAAAAAGAAAGCAACGACGACGCAATTACAATCCAAATAAATAACGTAGAGATAACCTGAACCAATTGAGCCAAAATCGCAAAATTCATCAAACCTCCGTTTTATATTGACGCGCGCCCACAATCGAAGTTCCAATCCGTACAAAAGTCGCGCCTTCCTGCACCGCGACTTCATAATCGGCGCTGGCGCCCATGGAAAGTTCGGAAAGGCTCGTCTGCGGAAACCGCTCTTGCAAATACGTTTGCAGCCGTTTCAACTTCCTAAAAAACGGGCGGGAAAATTCAGCCGTTTCGCCAAGCGGGGGCATGGTCATCAACCCGCGCAATTGCAAATTTGGCAAAGCGATTACGGCGGAAACATCGCCAAGCAAAGCAGACCAGCGCGACTCGTCCGACGCATCCCAGCCCGATTTGCTCTCCTCGCCGCCGACGTTGAACTCCAACAGCACAGGGAGAATCCGCGCCGCTTCGCCGCAGAACCGATCTAATTTTTTTGCGAGTTTCAAACTATCCAGCGAATGTAAAAAGTTAAAGTTCTCCGCCACGAGCTGCGCCTTGCGGCTTTGCACATGACCGATCATGTGCCATTCTACCGCAGAAAAATTTAATAATGATTGAATTTTCATAACACCCTCTTCGGGATAGTTCTCCCCCAAAATGGGAATCCCCGCCTCGATAGCCGCGCGAACAACGTCCACCGATTGAGTCTTCGTCACCGTAACCAAGCGAACCCCCGCTGGATCGCGCCCCGCGCCCCGCGCCGCCTCTGCGATATTTTCCAGCGCCCGCAAATACTTCTCTCGGATGGATTGAACCAGTTCGCTCATACCGCAATTTTACCGCGATAATTTTGCGCCGCGTTATCCGTTCAACGCCATCAACGCGCCGAACCTGCCCGTTTTGCCTTTCTCGGCGCGATGCGAAAACCAATCGTCCAGATTGCAGGCGGTGCATACGCCCGAAACTTGAATCTGCTCGACGCCCGCGTTCTTCAATTGCAGGGCGTTTGATTCCCATAAATCGAGGTATGCGCCGCCGTCTCTTGTTTGCGTAATTTGATTTATATCCTGCGGGAATTTTTCGGCGAACTGAGAGATCACATCCGCGCCGACTTGGTAATGATCCGCGCCGATGGATGGACCAACGCCCGCGATGATGTTCTTTGGGTCGCAGCCGTAATGCGATTTCATACCTTCCACCGCCGCGCCGACTACGCCGCGCAGCGTTCCCAGCCAACCTGCATGGGCGATGCCAATCACGTTTTTTATCGGGTCGTGGAAAAGAATGGGGACGCAATCGCCGAAGCGCATGAACAACGTCACATCGGGGTTATCGGTGAAGATAATATCGGCGCGGGGCGAAGGCTCGGAGAGCGGGCGCGGAACATCGGCGTAGACAATATCCGTTCCGTGGATCAGCCAGACGTCGTGGATAGAATCCGCGCGGCGCCCCATCGCGTTGAATAATCGCGCGCGATTCTCCGCGACATGGGCAGGGTCGTCGCCCACCGATCCGCCGAGATTGAGGGACGACCAGGGCGCGGGGCTTATTCCGCCGCGCCGCGTGAAAACCGCCTGCGTAATCGTTTCGGAAAAAATTTCAAAACCGTAGTAGCGAAGCCCGTCGAGTTCGTGAAAAGACATTACTTCGATACCTGCTGGATCGCGGATTTTTTTGCATAATACTGGCGCGTTTCGCTCATGGATTCTTCGATGTTGGGGTAGGCAAACCATGCGGTCATAAACCCAAACAGCGCGCCCGTCAATACGCGCAGATAAGGCGTGCTTTCGCGGTAGGGAACAACGGAAGCGAGCCACGTCCAGTTGAATTGGCTAAAGAGTTGCGAGAAGCCGTCCAAACCGATGGGCGCAATGCCGATGAGCAGCCATAGCAGGAAGGGCAGCGTTTTGAAGCGGCGTCCTGCGGCGGCGAAGAGAAGCCCAAAAAGTAAAATGGAAAGGTAGATGGCTACGTCGCGTTCGCAAAGCGCGATTTTATAACCAATGGCGGCGTCGCCGATATATTCGCGCGCTTGAAAGCGAGTGACGCTCAACGGGTCGTTAAGGTTGGGGATGCTAGTGGCTTGCTCAAAAGTTTTCACGCCCGCCACGTTCGCTTCTGCGAGCGGATAAAAAGGTTGTTCGCCAAAGAGGAAGAACGAGCGAAAACCGAATTGATGACAAAGCGGTTTGTAGATTGTGTAAACTGCGCGCGCGGGGGTTTCCATGCCAGCCTTCATCAAAACGGGCGCGAGGAAGGGCAAGCCGATATAGAAAAAGATAAACAAATTCAAAATTAGCAGATAGTGTCTTGCGATCCAAAACGAGACGCGGTCGCCCGCCGAAATGGATTGCCCCTTCGCCACGCGGGCTTGATAGTCCGCGCCGCCGATTTTTTCCAGTTGATTTTTTCTATCCTTTGCCGCGCCAAGATACATCTGCAATTTTTGGCGCGTGATGGGGGCTTTCAGCGCGTAGGGTCCAACTTCGATAACGGGAATCTCTAAATCGTATTTAGCGGTAAGCGCGGGGTCTGAGGAAATATCCACTTCGGCAAGGCGGTGCGGAAATTGCTCTTGCAGGGCGTTCAAATCCGCTTTTGCGTCTTCGCAAAGATGACAGCCTTGACGGGTATAGAGGGTGATGGTAAGCATAAGGTTATATGCCAAAGTCAAACCAGAAGAATTGAGCGCGTTGGGCGATGAGTTCAAAAACGCCCGTAAAGAGCAAAACGCCAACGACGACTAAAATTACGCCCATTGCAATCTCGACATAGCGCATGGTCTTGCCGTATTTTTTTATAATCGTCGTCACCCAACCGATGCCAAGCGCGGCGATGAGAAAAGGAATGGCGAGTCCCGCTGAATATGCGGTGAGCAGCGCCGCGCCGAGCGCTATCGAACCGCCGTTGACAACCACCGTGAGGATCGCGCCAAGAACAGGACCAACGCAGGGAGACCATCCCGCCGAGAAAAATACGCCCATCAGCGCGGAGGATAAATATCCCCATTTGGGGTCGGGCGCTTGCTGCACGCGCGTATCATACGCAAGAAAGGGAATATGAAATACGCCGATCATGTGCAAGCCAAAGACGATGACCACCACGCCGCCGATCTTCGCCAGCCAAAAACGCAAATCAAAAAGCAGACCGCCCGCGAACGCGGCGAGGATTCCAAGCGAAACAAACACGACGCTAAAGCCTAACACAAAGGCAAGTCCGTGACTGAATGTGACCCAGCGATTTGACGAAGCGCTGCGTTCGCCGCCGGCGGCAAGCCCGCCAAGGTAGCCGACATACGCGGGAACAAGCGAAAAAACGCACGGCGAAAGAAAAGACGCCAATCCCGCAAGAAAGGCGAGTCCAATACTGATTTGTGAAATAGCCATTGATACCTCTTAAAATATTTTCAGGCTGAAGCCTGACCAACTACGCCTTCAACTCGGTGACGGATATCACCGTGCCGTGATCGGGATATACTAATTTCTGTTCGGATTGTTCAACGCTAATATAAGGCGTTGTCCAACGGAAGATCCATTTGGCATCTTCGGGTTTAACGTTGATGCAGCCATGCAAACGCCGCTCGCCGAAATCGTTATGCCAGAACGCGCCATGAATGGCAACGCCTTCCCCGCTGATGAAGGTACACCATGGAACGGCAGGCGTGGAATATCCCGATTGCGCGCTGCCTGCCGTCATAT
>JAQTWR010000159.1 GCA_028689195.1 Anaerolineales bacterium
GTAGGTCGGCGGCGGTCAGCGCGTTTTGGGTAATGGCTCCAATGGCGGGCGGGCAATCCAGCAGGATAAAATCATACGGCGCGGTTTCCAGCATGGTTGCGATGGCGCGCTGCAAGATGGTGGTGTAGCTGGTGCGGACGGGCAGGTATTGCTCGCAGGTTTCGATGCGCGCGTTGGATTGAACCAAGTCGAGATTTTCCACATCCGTTTTATAGCGGACGTTCGCCAGCGGCAAGTTATCCAGCATGACTTCGCTGGAGGTGTGTTCGGCTTCGCTGGGTTCAAAGCCGAGCGAGAGCGTGAGGTTGGCTTGCGCGTCGAGGTCTATTAGGAGAACGCGGCGTCCCATATCCACAAGGGCGGCTCCCAGCGAGAGCGTGGTTGTAGTTTTTGCCACTCCGCCTTTTTCGTTCGATACGGCGATTATTTTTAACATGAGTACCTCAACTTTTTGGTTGATCTTTTTGCGGCGCGGTTTTTTTAGGAATAATTTCGATGCGGCTTGCGCCTAACGCGCGTTTCAATTCGTCCACCGCAATTTGAATCATCTCTTGCGGGTCGTTTGTTCCGCGAATTTTGGCGGTAATCTCGGTGACGAGTTGTTCGCGCGTTGCGCGCGTAGACGTTTCTTCAAAGAGGCGGGCGTTTTCCAGCGCAAGACCAAGCCGCTCCGTAACCGATTCGATGATGTTTACCTGTTCGGTGGAAAGCGCTTCCCTGTTTTTATTGACGCGGACGTTCAACGCGCCGATCGTCTGCCCGCGCAGTTGAATGGGGACGGCAAGCGCGTCTTGCTCGTCCGCCGTCAGAACATCCGCTTCTTGCGCCGAACTGCGGGTAAGGGGCTTGCCGCCGGTTGTGGTCTGATAATAGCCTATAACATTTGAAGAGGCTTTGGTTTGCCATGCATCCGTAAGATATTCGCGGAAGAAAGATTGCGATTCTGCGAGCGCTTTTTTGCTTTCTTCCAGCAGGCGCGCGTTGTCAATCGCGATTGCGATTTGATCCGCAAGCAAACTGAGAATGGAAACATCTAGGGTTGTAAACGCGTTGATCTCGACGCTTTGTACGTCCAGCGCGCCGATGACCTCTCCGCGCGCCGAGAGGGGCAGAGCCATTTCAGAGTGGGTTTCGGGCAGGTCGGGATTGTTGAAGTAAGCCGCATCCGCGCCCGTATCCAAAGCGATGCGCGGCGCGGCGGTTGCGGTGACGTTCCCTACAATGCCCTTTTGCCCCACTTCCAATTTATGCTGTCTTTTCAACATGACCTGTCCGCCGGGGCTGTTGGCGGCGCGCAATACGGCGAACTTTTTCGTATCGTTCAGCAGGAAGACGCCCACATGATAAAAGCCGAATCGTTCGCTTACGGTATGGGTAATCAGCGGGAGGAGTTTTTCCAAATCTTTTTCGGTGGAAATATAACGCGCAATTTCGGCGATGGTTTGCAGTTCCTTCGCGCGCTTCTCGCTTTGCGCGGTCGCCTTTTCCATTTCAGACGTGCGTAGCGCGACCCTTTCTTCGAGGCTTCCGATCAACCCTTGAATCTCGTCCGCCATTGTGTTGAACGTTTTTCCCAAAATGCCGATTTCGTCGTTCGACCTGACGAGCGCTTTTTGTTTGAAGTCTCTTGCCGAAATTTTTTCCGCAACCTGCGTCAATTGGATGATTGGGCGGGTAAAGTAGTTTGAAGCCAGCAGCGCGATGACCGCGGCAACCATCAAGATAATTGCGCTGGAGGTGACCGTTATGTGGGTTTGATCTTGCGTCAGCGCGGCGATTGCGCTCACCGGCTGCGCCGCGACTACGATCCACCGCGTATTGGGTACGCGCGCCGCGGCTGATTCTGCCATCTCGCCGTATTCCAACGAGGGCGCTTGAAAGGAAGTTTGCTGTCCCATTTGACGCAGCGCGTCTACGATCTCTAATTGCGGCGCAAGCAGCGCGCCCTGTTTGTCTTGTTTGAGGAGATTTTTCCCTTGCAGAAAAGACAGGGTCGTATCGTCCAGATTTAAGTAAGTTTTGTAAAGCAGGTCGGGCTTGGTGGAATGTCCTAAATTAATGAAATACACGTCGTCTATGAGGAAGGCGTATTCCTTTCCGCTGGAGTGATTCCCTACGGCGGTTTGCAGCATGGTCTGTAAAACGGAGGCGTTATAAGTCGCGAGTAAAACGCCGATAGATTGACCGTTTGTATTCAAGATCGGCGCGGCGAGGTAAATAATGGGGACGTTGACGTTTTCTGGAAATAGCACGTCGGAAAGGTAAGGCTGCCGGGTATCGAAAGGTTCCGTAAAGAATAGCCGATCTTGATAAGTTAAATTGAGTTTCGACGGTTCGGTATCGAGCAGGGCGAGTCCGTTCGCGTCTATCAACGTGTAAGAGATAATGTTTGTCGCGTCTTTTTTTACGTAGGTTTCGAGGGTGTTCCGGGCGTGGCTCTCTTACTCCAGGTCTTTTCTGTTAGCCTCGGGCAGCGAAACGTAATCCACAATATCCGCGAGGCTGGCTTCAGTGGAGAGCGTCCCAATTTGCTCGTTGACAAAATCCGCAAAGATACCGCTTATCGAAGCGGCGCTCTGTGCCAAATTCGCTTTGACTTGATTTTGCAGAATAGTCTGCGATGTGATGTAGGTTTGCCATCCGAGCATAATCAACGGCGTGGCGCTGAGGAAGAGAAATCCCGTAATGAGTTTTGCGCGCAACCTGAATCTTGAAAACTGGCTTGCGAGAATGATGAGATAAACCGCGCCGAGAATCAGCGCAACGTTCATGGCTCTTTCGGGCGCGGAAGACGGTGGAATGTTCTTCGTGTATTGGTCAATGATGATGGTGGCGACGACCGCAAAAAAAGATATTACGATGGCGCGCCCCGCCCAGTCTGGAGACAGGGCATAAACCGCAATGGTGGATATAAGGATAATGCTTGTAATTCCGGTGGGAATGGAGAGACCCTGTTGAATAAAAACCCTTCCAAAGATCGTAACGATCAACGTTGCAATCGTCAGCAAAACGCCCAGGTCGCTTTTTCCGCGCCGACTTAGCCACGCGCCGATGAGGGAAACAACCGCAGTCAATAAAATCAAAGACAGGCTGGGACTGAGTCGCGCAGACCGATTGACGAGCATCGCGCTCGCCGCGATTAAAATAAAGATAACGCCGACGGCGGCGCTGACGCTAAACGCGTTCTTTGCGCGTTTTTCATGCTCTAAAGTATTCTGGCGTGTTTCAAGGGTCTCTTGCATAAAATAAATTCCTGAATGATGTTATGCGCCGCGTAATGTGGATACTGTATCATTTTTTGCGCGCGTCCGGCGGATTTTCAATCTTCTTATAACGAAGTTTTTAGTCTTTGGGCGCGTCTTTGTTTTGCGGCGGCTGCAATTTGATAATAATATCCGCGTTTTCGAGCAGGGCGCTTAATGCCTGGGCGGTGGTTTGTAAAATACTTTCCGTTTGCACCGACGAACCGATTTTGGACGAAATATCAGAAACGATGCGCTCGCGCTCTGCGCGACGCGAGGTTTGAGCGAATAAGCGGGCATTTTCCGCCGATAGAGCAACGCGCTCGGCGACGGCTTTAATCACATCCATTTGATCCGCGTTGATGCGTTCATGGCGCGGCATTTGCACGGTGAGCGTCCCAATGGTTTCTCCGCGCAACGCGACAGGCACGGCGATTTCGGTATGTTTATCGCTTTTCTCTGTCGTCGCGATTTCTTCATCCTTTTCAAGCGGGGCGGCGCCCAGCGCCGAATAGCGGAAGCCCGTAAGTTTTTCTTCCTTCGGCATGAGACTCCACGTCTCGCGCATATATTGGCGTTGAATGGCATCGGCTTCGGCAAGCGTCTTGCGCGTTTGGTCGAACAGGCGCGCGTTTTGGATCGCCAGGCTCACTTGCTCTGCCAGCGCCGATAGGACTTCCACGTCTTCATCTGAAAACGCGTTGACTTCAGAACTTTGAATATCCAGCGCGCCTTCGATTTTTCCCGCAATCTTCAAGGGCAGCGCCATTTCAGAATGCGTATCGGGCAGGTCTGGGTTATTAAAATGAATAGCGTCTTTGCCCACATTTAACGCGATGCGCGGCTTGCCTGAGCCGGTCGTATAGCCGACGATGCCTTGCTCGCCTATTTTTAGTTGATGTCCGCGCGTCAGCATTCTTCTTCCGCCTTCGCTGTTCGCCGCCGCAAGGATGGCGTATTGATTGCTTGGGTCGTTCAAGAAAATGCCGACATGATAAAAGCCAAATTGCTCGCTGACCACCTGCGAAATATAGGGCAGCAACTCGTGCAGGCTCGCAGACGCGCTGATGGATTGCGACACTTTCGTGACGGCTTCAAATTGTTTCGCGCGCCGCTTGATGTAGGCGACGGCGGTATTTAATTCGGTAGTGCGTTCCGATACGCGCGATTCGAGGCTTGCAATCAACTCGCCTACTTGTCCGGTTAATGTGTTGAATATTTCCGCGATAACGGTAAGTTCGTCCGCGCCGCTAATTTTGATTGTGTATACGTCGCCTTTTTGGAAGGACTCGGCGCTTTTGCGTAATTCAGCCAGCGGGCGGGTGATGCTGACCGCAATGAGCGCCGAAAAAACCAGCGCCAGAAAAAAGCCGGAAATCATCAGCGTAAGCCCTGTGCGGCTACTTTGCTGCGCGTCGTTGAGCGCCTTTTCGTTTGAGGCGGCGACTTGTTTTACATTGTCGTCTACAAGCAGTTCGAGGCGCAGGCTGATATCGTTTCCAAGTTGTTGCAGACGGATTTCCTGCCGCGCTACTTCGGCGGCGTTTTTTGCGATATTCGCTTTTTGCAGGTCTACAATCTGTTGGCGGTAGAGTTCCAGCGAGTGAATAGTCAGCCCGATACTCTTCGACTGCTCGTCGTTGACCGTAAGGTCTTGCGCGTCGCGCAGGTCTCGAATCGCCTGATTGGCGCCATCCAACGATTCGTAGGCTGGGGCAAGGTCTTGGATATAGCGGCTAAGACTCAATTGAGAAGAAACCACGCGCCGCGAAGCGGTCAAAAGCAGGCGTTCCACTTGGGTGTCTACGTTTGTCACTTGTTCCAGACGACCGACGAGCGAATTCAGGCTTAATAAAAGGATGGGAGATATTAAACCGGCAAGCAGCATGATTAGCAGAAAACTGCTGATGATGCGTACCCGTACAGGCGTCTGCCGTAAGAATCGATCAAAAATCCAATTAGCCATTTTATTTACCTTTACGAGGGTTTGCCCGCGTCGTCCGTCGAAGTTAATTTGAGGGTAACTTCCGAGCCGGGCATGACGCGCCCCAGTTCTTCGACCGCGATTTGTAATACGTTCTTCAAGTAGATCGAGGAACTGATTTTCTCGGTCATATCGCGGATGGTTTGCTGCTTGACGACCTGCCGCTGCGATTCTTGAATGAGGCGCGCGTTTTCCAGCGCGATGGAGAGACGCTCTGAAATCGCTTCAACAAGGTCAATCTCATCCGCGTTCCATTGGCGGTCTTGCGTCGGCGCTTTAACGTTCAATGTGCCGATGGCTTGTCCGCGTAGTTTAATGGGAACGACGATATACGGTTCTTCGACGTTGGAATCGGCGCCGGCGTATATGGACGCTCCGCTGTTAATAGCCCGCCGCACCTCGTCGTTTTCGACGGTCTCTTTTAATTTGACGCCGCCTTTCATGGTTTGGCGGTATCCGATGATCGCTTCTTCGTTCATAAACGCCGCCCAGTCTTTTTGTAGATTCTGGCGGTAAAGCGTTTGGGATTCGTTCAAGGCTTGCTGCGTTTGTTCGAATAACCGCGTATTCTCCAGCGCGATTGAAATTTGGTCGGCGAGGATACTCAGGTTTTTTGCGTCGCTTTCGCTAAAGGCGTTGGCGATCTCGCTTTGCACGTCTAGTACGCCGATGGTTCCGCTGCGCGTTTTGAGGGGGAGCGCCATTTCGGAGCGGGTGGTGGGCAGGTCGGGGTTATTGAAATAAGCCGAATCCGTTCCCACGTCCAGCGCGATGCGGTGAGTTCCAATTTGGGCAACGTATCCCACAATACCGCGCCCCAATTCGAGGCGGTGTCCGCGCGCAAGCATTCTTCTTCCGCCTTCGCTGTTTGCAGCTTGCAGCACGGCAAAATGCCTCGTTTCTTCTACGAGGAAAATACCCGTGTGGTAGAAGCCAAAGCGTTCGCTGACCAGACGCGTAATGAGCGGCAGCAGGGTTTCAAGTTTTTGCTCGCTTGCGATAATCTGCGAAATCTCGCTGATAGATTCAAGTTCGTTCGCGCGTTTTTCGCTTTGCTTGCGGGCAGTTTCCATATCGGCGGTGCGCTCTTCGATGCGCTCCTCCAAGCCCGCGATCAAATCGCGCAGGCGACTGGTCATCGAATTGAACGCGTTGGCAAGGATGCCGATCTCGTCGCTTGC
>JAQTWR010000160.1 GCA_028689195.1 Anaerolineales bacterium
TCTAATCGTCGCCGCCGCCATCGCCGCCGCCATCGCCACCGCCGCCGCGGCTTCCACCGCCGCCGCCATCGCCACCGCCGCCGCCATTACGTTTCGGACCTTGCACAACCGTAACCGGCAATTTCGATATGGAAACAACCTGTCCCGTCAAACTAACGTATACGAGATCGCGCGACGAAAAAGTAACAAGGTAGGTATCTACGCCGTTAAATTGGGTCACTTCCACGCTGTACAAATCGGTGCGACCAATCACCGAACTGGCGATTGCCGCCGCCTCTTCAGGCGTAACGTTGGGAACCGCCGTAGGGGTCGGGAGTTGAACCGGCTCGGCGACAGCCACTTCCATTACGGGAGCCTGAGTCGCTTCCTGCACAACCGGCGCATCCGCCACTTGAGGGTTACTCACAACTTTTTGATATGCCGACGCGACGCCAAACAAAACGGCAAGCATGAACGCGGTCAATGCCGCCGAAATGAACAAGGTACTTTTACGCATGATAATCATCTCCTATTTAGACTTTGCCGCCAAGAAATTGGGCGGTTATGAGATGTATGTCGCATTGGGTCTAAAAAGGTTATGGCGGAATTCCCCTGTATTCAAAGAATCCCCCATTTGGGCTATCAACTCTCATCTAGGATTAATTTACTCACTTTACGCGCTTTAAACGTATCGCCCTGAGTAAAACCACCGCGCAAAAAACGCGGTTCAAAGCGAAAGGAACAAAAGATTCAGCCACGAATTACGCGGATTATCACGGATAGATTCAAAAATTCGCGCAAATTAGCGAAATCCGCGGCAAAAATGATTTTGAAATTCCTTGTTCCTTAGCAGCGGAGCGAAGGGTCTCCGAGATAATCATAGAGGTTATCACCTGCCCTAGCGGGCGGCGCTAGGGTCGCCTCGCTCAGAACGACATTACGTAAGGTGAGTAATTTATTCGAATCCTATTCGTTTTCGACGATTTACTTAACAAGCTGTAAAATAAACCCATGACAGAGGAATTCGAGCAAGACCATACCGACAACACGATGTTTCTGGATGCGGTCGCCGCGCTGCGAAAGGGAGACAAACCGCGCGCCAAAGAACTGCTGACCCTTCTACTCAAAACAGACCAGAACAATCCGACCTATTGGATTTGGTTAAGCGCCGCAGTGGATAACGCCAAAGAGCGCGTCTACTGCCTGCAAACCGCGCTAAAACTCGACCCCGAAAACAACACCGCGAAACGCGGTTTGATCCTGCTCGGCGCGCTCGCGCCCGACGAAACGATCACGCCGTTCATAACGAATCGTCCGCGCGCATGGGAAGAAAAACTGCTGCTCGCGCACGAAAAGCCAAAAGAAAAAGGCGCGAAGGCGCTTGCGAAAAATCCGGCAGTTCGTTTAGCGGGGATCGCGGCGCTTGTGGCTGGATTAGCCGCGGTTGTGGTATTTGGGTTTGTGCTTCCGCGCCAAACGCGCTATGTCGCGGCAAACACAAATACGCCGGGACCCTCGCCCACGTTCACCGCAACGCCCACAGTATTTGGCGCGACAAGCGAACCGACGAAATTCTCCGCGGGTCCAGAACCCTTGTGGAAGAGCCTTCCCCAAACCTACACGCCCACCGCCGTTTATGTGAACACGCCGCGCGCGGCACAATCCAGCGACCAATATCGCGTGGCGCAAGCCGCTTACGCAAAAAGCGATTGGGACGCCTACATCTCCAGCATGAAGATGATTATTCCGCTCGAACCCAACGCAGCGGATATTCATTACTTAATCGGCGACGCCTATCGCTTCAAGGGAGAAGGCAAAAACGCGATCAAAGCCTACAACGACGCGTTAAAGATCGACCCCAATTTTGGCGCGGCGTATTTGGGCTTGGCGCGCGCCCGCTTATTGGACGACCCAAAAGCGGACGTCGAAGCCCTCTTTGACGAAGCCCTCAAACTCGACCCGAATTTCAG
Source organism: Anaerolineales bacterium (assembly GCA_028689195.1). Lineage (GTDB taxonomy): Bacteria > Chloroflexota > Anaerolineae > Anaerolineales > Villigracilaceae > Villigracilis. The sequence goes on from JAQTWR010000160.1 coordinate 1,950, forward strand.
CGAAATCTACATGGAACGCGCGCGCTATTACATCTTCCACAACGACCCCAAATCAGCCATCGTTGACCTAGACCGCGCAAACGAAATCACGCCCAACTCGCCCGAAGTGTACATGATGTACGCCAAAGCCTACATCGCGCTGGACGACAAAAAGAACGCGCTCAAAGCCGCAGAGAAGGCTTACTCGCTGGATATTACCGCGATGCCCGTTTATCAAATGCTCGGCGAGTTATATATCGAAAACGGACAATATAAACGCGCCATCGAAGCGCTCGATTTATACGCGGCATACGAAACCAAAGACGACCAAGCCTTCGCGTTATTAGGACGCGCTTATTTCGAGATGAAAGACTACAAAGCCGCGCTGGAAAACCTCGATAAAGCTATGACGTTGAATCGCACGGGCTTGCGAAGGTTCTACGTCTATCGCGGACTCGCCAACCTTGAATTGAACAACATAGACCAAGCCGTCGCCGACCTTGAAAAAGCGGCGGAGACGGACAACAAGTCGTTTGATATTAATCTCGGTCTGGCGCGCGCGTATTTTATTCAAGAAAAATTCGGCAGCGCGTTCCTGAAGATAGAGCCAGCCAGAGCGTTTGCAGAGACGGACAAACAAATGGCGCTCGTCCTTTACTGGCGCGCGCTCATCCAAGAAAAACGCGAAATGCCCAAAGACGCGGTCAAAGACTGGCAGGCGCTGCTGGCAATGGACGCAAACGCGATGACCGCCGAAATGCGCGCCGACGCCGAGAAACATCTCAAGACGATGATCACGCCGACCATTACGCCTACGCCCACAAAGACTCCCATACCGTCGAAGACGCCCATCCCTTCAAAGACTCCCGCGCCGACAAAGACTCCTATTCCTTCAAAGACCCCCGCTCCAACGAAGACTCCTATTCCTTCAAAAACGCCCGCGCCGACAAAAACGCCGTAAATTTTCCCTCATCCCCAAGCCCTTCCCCCATTTGGGGAAGGGAGTTCCTAATCACTTAATTACTTCCCCATAAAATTCCCCAGCCAATTTCATATTATGCTCATACGCCGCGCGCGTAGAGATGATTTCAGCATTGAGACCTGCCGCCTCGCGCCGCAGGTCTTCTCTTTCAATACCAAGCAGAATCGCGTCGGCGATGGATTGCGGGCTGCTTGAATCAACGAGCAAGCCGTTATGCGCGTGCGTGATCCACTCGCGGATGGATTCGAGATCGCCCGCGACGGGGAAACATCCGCACGCCATGCCTTCGAGCAGCGAGTTTGGCGTGCCGTCGTGAATGCTCGGCGAGACGACGATTTGCGCGCTGCGAAAAATTTTCGCCATTTCGGCGTGCGATACAGACGGATTCAACGCGACGGCATGTTCGATATTTAATTCTTTGAGCCATTGAATAGCTTGCGCCTCGCCTTGCATGGACGCGCAGATAAATTTTGCGTCGGGGCGTTTTGCCAACACAAGCGGAATCGCTTTGAAGAAGGAATCATTGCGGACGTAGGCGCGAAATCCGCGCGGATTGATGACGATAGGTTCTTTGACCAATTCGGCGGGCGGATAGAAAACATCGCGGCGGATTCCGCCGTTGCCCGGCGCGACCAGAGTTGGCTTGTTTGAATCAAAGCTCCATTTCGCGGCGAGGCGAATATCGCGTTCGCAATCGGCGTGCAGGGCGCTGACGGCTTGCATGGTCTTGCGCGTGTAATAACTCATCAGCGGCGTGGACGGCGCGTGCAGCGTAAAGTCGTTTCCCCAAACGGAGGCAATCAAAGGAATTTTTGTATTTGCCGTTGCGGCTAACATTCCTTCATAGGGAACGCGCAGCGCGTGGATTAAATCAGGTTGGACTTGCTGAATGAAGGCGCGCAATTTTTTCGCGGAGCGGGGCAGCGTGAGGGGTCCGATCCATTGACGGATGCGGGTGCGAAAATTGACGGTCAGCGAAGCCGCGCTTTTGGGGCGTTGAGTCTGTTTGACGGCGCTAAACGCAACGGGGGTAAACTCCAATTTGGCGAGCGGGAATCCAATATCGCCTTGAAAGGTGGAGGCGAGATAAATTTCGTCGCCGCGCTCGGCAAAGTAGCGAATCCAGTTTTGCGCGATGGGGGAACGGCTGTCAGCCACGAAGAGGATTTTCATAAGATTTATGAATTATACTCATTGCTTGCAGCCGCAAGACATAGTATATTTTGGCTGAAAGATATTACAAGCCCTCGCCCTAAATCCTCTCCCGTGGGGAGAGGGGACTCTGACTCCCTTCCTCCCTTGGGGGAAGGGTTGGGGATGAGGGAAAAACTAAACTTAAGAGGAAATTCCATGAAACAAATTTGTGTTGTCGGCGTTGGTTATGTTGGATTGGTCACTGCGGCTTGTTTTGCCGATTTGGGCAACCGCGTGACTGCGCTGGATGTGGACGAACGGCGCGTTGAAAACCTCAAAAAAGGCGTCATGCCCATTTACGAACCCGGTTTGGACGAGTTGGTGAAGCGTAACTTCAACGCTGGACGTATTACGTTTACGACGTCTTATAAAGAGGCGTTGAAGGACGCCGAGTATGCGTTCATTGCCGTCGGCACGCCTTCGGGCGCGGACGGCGAGGCGGACTTGCAATATGTGGCGGCGGCGGCAAAATCCATTGCGGAAAATATGAGCGCGCAGCTGGTCATCATCAACAAGTCAACCGTTCCGATTGGGACGGGCGATTGGGTCGCGGATATTGTGAAGGGCGCGCAGCCCAAGCCGATTGACTTCGCGGTGGTTTCCTGCCCCGAATTTTTGCGCGAAGGCTCCGCGATTACCGACTTCACAAATCCGCACCGCACGGTGATCGGTTCGATGGATAAGGACGCGGCGAACAAAGTGGCGCATTTGCATTTGCCCCTGCGCGCGCCGATTGTGATTACCGACCTCCGCACCGCAGAGATGATCAAGTACGCGAGCAACGCCTTCCTCGCCACAAAGATTTCGTTTATGAACGAGTTGGCGGATTTGTGCGAACTCGTCGGCGCGGACGTGAAGGAAGTGGCGGCGGGCATGGGCTACGACGCGCGTATTGGTCGCTACTTTTTAGACGCGGGTCTCGGCTGGGGCGGTTCGTGCTTCCCGAAAGACGTCGAGGCGCTGGCGTACATGGCAAAGGAAAAGGGACTCAACCCGCGCATTTTGAACGACGTGATGAACGTCAATTATGACCGCCGCAAGGCTGCGGTGACGCGCCTCTCTGAGATGATTGGCGGCGTGAAAGGCAAAACCATCGGCTTGCTGGGATTGGCGTTCAAACCAAACACAGACGATATGCGCGACGCGCCGTCCATTGATATTGCGAACGAGTTGAACAAAGCGGGCGCGAAAGTGCGCGGATATGATCCCGTCGCCATGGATGTGGCGCGTCCGATTCTGCCTGCGGTGGAAATGTTCAACGACTCCTACGAAATGGCGAAAGGCTGCGACGCGCTCATCGTCGTCACCGAATGGAACGAATTCAAAAACCTCGACCTTGCGAAGGTAAAAGACCTGCTCAACGCCCCCGTAATTTACGACGGGCGCAACATCTACGACCCCCAATTGATGAAAGAAATGGGATTCGTCTATCGCGCTATTGGGCGGTAGTTGGCTAGATCTCTAGTTGGCTGGTCTGCCAGTCAGATCAGCCAACTAGGGAACAGCGACTAGCAGACTAGAAGACTAGAAGACTACATGACTAATCCTCCCGTTTGTAATTACGAAGGATCCGATTATCAACAATCGTTTTGGGAACAAGGCGGGCGCGAATATGAAGACCGCGCCGAAGCGATTGCGCTGAAACGCCTGCTCCCCAAAAGCGGAACGCTCATGCTCGAATTGGGCGCGGGCGCGGGACGCAACACGACGCGCTACGGCGGTTTCGAGCGCATCGTGGTATTGGATTATTCCGCCACGCAGCTCGCGCAGGCGCAGGAAAGGCTGGGACGCGCCGACAAATATATTTACGTCGCCGCCGATATTTACCGCCTGCCCTTCCGCGCCAATTTATTCGACGGCGCGACGATGATCCGCACGCTGCATCACATGGCAGACGCGCCCAAAGCGTTGGCGCAAATAAAAGACGCGCTGCAATCCAACGCGGTTTTCATTCTTGAATTTGCGAACAAATTAAATCTCAAATCCATTTTGCGCTACTGGCTCGGAAAGCAGAACTGCAATCCGTTTACGCTCGAACCTGTGGAATTTGTCGAATTGAATTTCGATTTTCATCCCAAAGCCGTCCGCAATTGGATGGGCGCGTTGGGCTTCAAAATCGAGAAGTCGCTCGCGGTTTCGCATTTTCGGCTCGGACTTCTCAAGCGGATTGTTCCCGCCAAAATTCTCGCCGCGCTGGATGGGCTCTTCCAACCGACGGGCGCGGTCTTTCAACTCACGCCGAGCGTTTTCGTCAAAGCGATAAAAACCGGCGGCGCGAAA
>JAQTWR010000161.1 GCA_028689195.1 Anaerolineales bacterium
AACGCATAGAAAAAATGATATTGCAGAATCGTCCAGTTATCCCCGTTCTCCGTTTCGCGCAAAACGCGACCATAATAAACGGGCTGGGAATCTTTTTCCAAAATATCGGCATACTGCGCGTACGCTTCCTGCGCGACCTTCTCCGTCGCGCGCGAAAGCATATCCATCACCATGCCGGGACCTTCGGGAATAATACGGTCAATGGTAAATTTCAAAATGAGAATCAGCGCGTAAAACAACACAGCCGCGTAAATCGGCAGCGCAATCAGATATTCGACCGCGACGCCAATGGATTCATTCGGGCGCAGGAAAAACCAAATCGGCGCGAAGCTCAATCCGCAAAAGACGAAGACCGCCAACATTGATGGAATGATTCGCAAGCGGACGGGCGATACGAGCATAAAAAGAAACAGCGCCACAAGAAAAGAAAGCAGCAAATCAATTTCGATTCCCGTCCGTCCAAAAAAGAAACCGCCCGCCGCCAATCCGATTAAGGAAAACGCGAGCAGCCAGCGCCACCCATCCGAGTTATCGAACGACTTGTTGACGAAACGCAAATAGAATTGTTCGCTTTTCAATTTCCCAATACCCGCGTTCAGCGAATCGCGCGCATATCCCAGTCTTTCCAACACGCCGTCCGAACCGCTGGGAACAAGCGCGCATTTTTCCAAATACGGATCGACCGCCATTGGGAAAAATCGCTCGCTTTTTGCAAAGCGAAGCGCGGGTTCATATTGTTCGAGTAATTCAAGGTCGGTCATGGCGCCTCTGTGGTATAACCGCGATTATGGACATTCAAACGCTTGAAAAATCTTTTGCCGCCCATTTTAACGCCAAACCCAATTTTATTGTCCGCGCGCCCGGGCGCGTAAACCTCATCGGTGAACACACAGATTACAACGACGGATTTGTCCTGCCAATGGCGATTGACCGCGCGGTATGGATCGCGCTCGCGGTTCGCTCTGACCGCGAAGTCCGCGTTCATTCTCTGGAATACGAAACTGATTCTGTTTTCTCGTTATTTGATCTTACGCGCGGTAAAGGCTGGGGAGAATATATCAAGGGCGTTGCGTATGAATTGCAAAAAGAAAATTTCGACCTGAGAGGATTCGACGCGGTTATCACGGGAGACATTCCGCGCGGCGCGGGCTTATCTTCCTCCGCCGCAGTAGAATTGGCAGCCGCGCGCGCATTTTCAGCCGCATCCGATTTTGAGTGGGACGCGGCGCGCATGGCAAAACTGGCGCAAAAAGCGGAAAATGAATGGGTCGGCGTGAATTGCGGAATTATGGATCAAATGGCAAGCGCAATCTCCAAAAGCGGCTACGCGCTGTTTTTAGACTGCCGCTCGCTGGAAGTTCAATATGCTCCCCTGCCCGAAAATATCTCTGTCGTTATTCTCGATACCTCCACGCGGCGCAAACTTGTCGAATCGGCTTATAACGAAAGGCGAAGTCAATGCGAAGAAGCGGCAAAACAACTTGGCGTCCAAGCCTTAAGAGACGCGAAACTTGAGACCTTAAATTCGGCGCATGGATTAAGCGAGATTGTAATGAGACGCGCGCGGCATGTTGTGACTGAAAATGCGCGGGTATTAGAAGCTGTCAAAGCGCTGAAAGACAAAGACATAAAACGATTGGGAGAATTATTCAATGCCAGTCACGAAAGTTTGCGCGACGACTTTGAAGTAACGAACGACGCGCTGAACGTCATGGCGGACTGTGCGCGCGAGCAAAGTTCATGTTACGGCGCGCGCATGACGGGCGCGGGCTTCGGCGGATGCGCGGTGGCTTTGGCGGAGAGAGAAAGCGCGGAAGAATTTGTCTCTGCCGTTTCAGTTTCATATAAAGAAAAATCGGGGTTGGACGCAAGCGCGTATGTTTGTCAAGCAAGCGAAGGCGCGAGCGTAGTATTCCCGTAAGAATTATCGAACAAGCTTATAATCCTTCACATCATTGACGCAGTAAAGGGAAATGCCGTGAGACTAATCGGAACAGAAAACAAATTTCATCTTATCCTTGTTATTATCGCGCTGTTCTTTTTAAACGGATGCGGCGCGCAAGCGCAAATTGCGCCGACGCCGACCAGTCCCGCCGCACCTCCCACGCCTACAAAAAACTCCGCCGCGTCTCCAACCCAGATTCTCCTCCTTCCTCCTATACGGACGCCTGAAGCGCGCGCCCCGCTGCCCGCCAATGGAATAGCGGAATTCCATATTTTGCACTGGAACGATTTTCACGGCGAATTGGTCGAGCGCACGCTTGAAGACACATGGATACCCGGAGCGGCAAGGCTGGCAGCCTTTGTAGAATCTGAAACCGCGAAGTACGACCCAAATCAGGTTTTGCTTCTCGACGCCGGCGATTGGTTTGAAGGCTCCATGTCTGCGCGCGCATCAAAAGGCGGCAAAGTATTAGAGTTCTACCAGCGTTTGGGCGTAGATGCAATCACTATTGGAAACCATGAATTCTTTCTAGGGACGCCGATCTTCTATCAAATGGTTAACGGGGCGAACCCTATCGAGATCGTTTCTGTGAACTTACGGAGGAGCGGCGCAAAGAATACCTGCACCGACGAGCGCATCTTAAGTCCATACAAGACATTTGAATTAGGAACGGCGCAAGGCGCCAAAGCAAGAGCGGCGGTGATCGGTATATCCATTGAGGGACTGGAATACGAATCGTATAGTCCCGTTCATGGAGTCTGTTTTTCCAACCCTGTAGACGAGGTTATTAAGATATACGATCAATTAATAGAAACGGAACATCCCGATATATTAATTGCATTGAGCCACAGCGGACTAGAGCAAGACCGCAAAATTGCAGAGGCGTTGAACGCGGCAGGCAAACCTGTAGACGTCATCATTGGCGGACATTCGCATTCGTGGATTGACGCGCCAGAAAAAATTGGCGACACCATGATCGTCACCGCGGGCGAACGCGGACGCGCCGTCGGCATACTCGACCTGACATACGACCGCGCAGCGTCAAAACTGGATGTGAAATGGCGGCAGGAAATTTTCTCATCCTGCTCGCCCGAAGACCCCGACACTCTCGCGTTCCTTAAAGATACAATCCCAGACGGAAACCCAAAAGCGCTATGCGCGACCATAAAAAATCCCGCGTATGATTATTTGATAGACCAATCTCCCATTTCTGAATCCGTTGGATACTGGACGCTTGGAAAGGGCGAATATCCCGACACAGACGAAGGCATGGTCAGTCATCAGGTCATTATCAGCCATGGCAACGAGTATCCGTATGGCTTGTTCGCCCACGCGCCGTCCAAACTTCAATTTGCTTTGGACGGAAAATATACTTCATTTGTCGCAGAAATCAGCATCAAGGAAACCGCCTGCGGCGACGGCGCGGCTTTTTCAGTCAGCCTCGACAGCCAAGTAATATATCAGTCCAAAAACATGCTTGCATCAGATGCGCCCATTCCAGTAAACCTGAATGTCACAGGCGGAAAAGTCTTAAAATTGGCGACAATTTCCGGCAAGGACAATTCCTGCGACTGGACAATTTGGGGCAACCCCTATTTAATAAAGCAATAACGAACAGTCCTCTACGTCCCACAAAGCGCGCAGAGGACTGTCAAGTTTTGCGTATGATAAAATGTTTTTCAACATAATTTTAGGCAAAGCCACTTGCTTGGAGCAATAAAATGGGAACAAAGTACCGGGCAGACATTGACGGATTAAGAGCTATAGCGGTATTGTCGGTCGTGTTAGGTCATGCGGGGATTGGTTTATTTTCGGGCGGATATATAGGCGTAGACGTTTTCTTCGTCATATCCGGCTATTTAATTACCGCTATTATCGCGCGGGAAATAGAGCAAAACCAATTTTCAATTTTGAAGTTTTACGAGCGCAGAATCCGCAGGATTTTCCCCGCGCTGTTTGCCGTACTTGGCGCAGTATGCGTTTTAAGTCTATGGCTGTACAACTCCAACGATCTTTTTCTATTCAGCAAAAGCCTTTTAGCCACCACGTTATTCTATTCAAATTTCCTGTTTTGGTCGCAAGCCGGATACTTCGACGCACCTTCGTTGTTGAAGCCCCTCTTGCATACATGGTCGCTTGCGGTCGAAGAGCAATTCTATATATTTTTCCCCTGGCTGTTGTTTGTCTTATATCGCTACGGCAAATCGCAAATCAAGAACATCCTGATTTTGACGACGGCGCTATCCCTTGCATTAAGCGTTTACGGAATTTACGGAATTGACGACGGCAACGCCACCGCCTTTTATCTTTTGCACATGCGCGCATGGGAACTTTTGTTCGGCGGATTAATCGCCCTGCGCGTTTTCCCCGCCCAACCAGCCGCCATCGGCAGGAACTTCGCCGCGCTCGCCGGATTGCTGCTGATTGGCGTTCCAGTTTTCTACTACACCAGCGAGACTCCGTTTCCGGGATTGACCGCGATTCCGCCCGTATTAGGAACGGGATTGATTATCTGGTCGGGAGAAGACAACGCCAACACGCCGACTTTTATCGGCAGGCTGCTCAGCATACGTCCCATTGTCTTTATCGGATTAATATCCTACTCCCTGTATCTATGGCATTGGCCCATTCTCGTTTTTGCAAAATATTTTTTCATACAGAATTTAAGCGCGCCCATAACCTTCCTTGTCTTGCTGTTGATCTTTTTGCTTTCGGCGCTTTCATGGCGTTTTATCGAACAGCCCTTTCGATTCAACGCCTCGTTCGACCAAAAACGGTTATATCGCTTTGCCGGCGCCGCCATGCTGACCTCCATCCTTTTTGGTCTTGTCCTCTACAAAAGCGACGGATTTTCCGCCATTTCATATTTTCATCCGCTGGACGAAACGCTATCCATACCAGAAGGCTGCGACTTGAGGCGCAGACCCGAGCCCGGCATAAGCGAAAGCGACCTATGCAACATTGGAATTGAGGACGGCAGAACCGCGTCGTTTTTAGCGTGGGGCGATTCGCACGCCCGCGCCTCAGGCTACGCGATTCACTTATCCGCGAAGCGAATGGGCGTGGCTGGAAAATTAGCGTTTACAAACGGCTGCCCGCCCCTGATTTTGGAAGGGACGCAAAATAATTGCTACGCCGGAAACGAAGAAATCATCAACTACCTTAAATCGCATGACGAAATAAAGACGGTCATTTTAGACGCAAGATGGACTCTTTACGCGAAACGCCGCAAAGACGATTTATTTCCAGGGCTTGAAGAAACCGTCAAAAGGCTGGTTGACATCAACAAGAGCGTAGCGATAGCGCTCCCATCTCCCGAAATGAAATACGACGTTCCTCCCACTTATTTTGTCGCTTTACGCAGACAGCTCGACGTCAATCAATTTGCGGGAGAAGCGACCAAAGACTACTTGAGCGAAAACAAAAAATTCTTCAACTTCGCCAAATCTTTGGCTGAAAAATATTCCGTCGAAATTATTCAACCGTGGCAGGTTTTGTGCGGCGAAAAAATATGCCCGGCTGTCATGGACGGCAACATCTTATATATAGATAAAAATCACATTTCCAGTTTTGCAGCCGAGTTGACCTCTCCCCTTTTCGACCCTATCTTCACAAAATTGAAAAACGAAATTAAATAACCCCAAACAAAAAGACCTCCGCGCTCAAAAAACACGGAGGTCTTCTTATTCCTATATTAACGCAAGTTGCCACCTTTACCAGTTTTTTAGTTCTTTTGCCACGGATCACACGGATTTTCACTAATTTGAAAAAAATCCGTGCAAATCGGTGAAATCTGTGGCAAGGGTCTGAAATTTTCTTGCCCAGAAAACATGGTAGCAACTTGGGGTATATTACCTAATCACTTCTACCCGTTCTTCTTCTGGAATTCCTTCATAAAATCAACCAGAGCCTGCGTTCCTTCGAGCGTCACGGCGTTGTAAATAGAAGCGCGCATACCGCCAACGGAGCGATGTCCCTTGAGACCGATTAGGTTGTTCTTCTTCGCTTCCTTCGCAAAGGTATCTTCTAATTCTTCGCTCGGCAGACGGAAGGGGACATTCATCAATGAACGCGCGCTCGGCGCTGCATGTCCGCGATAGAAGCCGCCGCTGTTATCAATTGTGTCGTAGACCATCTTCGCTTTTTCGCGGTTGACCTTTTCAATGGCGGCAAGCCCGCCGACTTTCTTCGCCCATTGGAAAACCAAGCCAACCATATAAATCGCAAACGAAGGCGGCGTGTTGTGCAGCGATCCGCTCGCAGCGAGGGTTTTGTAGTCCAACATCACCGGCAGATTTTCGGGGACGCGCTCTAACATATCATCGCGGACGATGGCAACAGTCACGCCGGAAGGTCCCGCGTTCTTTTGCGCGCCCGCGTAAAGCATTGCATATTTTGAGACGTCAATCGGGCGGCTGATAAAGTTCGAGGATGTGT
>JAQTWR010000162.1 GCA_028689195.1 Anaerolineales bacterium
AGATCGGCGTATTCGATTAGCGCCAGCGGCGCGTCGCGCCCAGTGATGATGAGATGCATCATCGGCGGTTTATGGGCTTTCAGCCATTCAATCACTGACGCGGTTTCGATCCACCCAAACGCCAGCGGATAAGTGAATTCGTCGAGGATGACGAGGTCGTATTCGGCGCTTTCGATGAGCGTCTTTGCTTCTTCCCATCCGTGAACCGCGAGCGCGATGGTCTTGTCCATGTCTTTGCTCGTCCAAGTAAATCCGTCGCCGACGGGACGAATATTAATGCCGAGTTTTTTCGCGGCTTTGATTTCGCCATAGTTGGCGTTTTCATTTTTCAAAAATTGCAGCATGACGATACGCATGTTGCGTCCCCACGCGCGAAACAAGACTCCCAGCGCGGCGGTCGTCTTGCCTTTGCCATTGCCGGTGTTGACGATGACCAATCCTTTTTTTGTAGTTTTTTTATTATCCATGTTTTCCTCTTGTGTAACACGACATTTATGTCGCAGCCGTTGCGAGATAAATCTCGCGCTACGGGTTCACCAACTTCCTTGATTTTTTGCGCGGCGCAAAATCCATAGAAAAAACGGCGCGCCCGCCAACGCGGTGACGATGCCCACGGGAAGTTCCTGCGGCGCGAGAATGATACGCGACAAAACATCCGCGAGCAATAGCGCGCTGGCTCCGCCGATAATACTCAGCGGGATGATGCGGCGATAATCCACGCCCCACCAAATGCGGACAACATGCGGAACGATCAAGCCGATAAAGCCGATAATGCCCGCGAAAGAAACCGCCGCCGCCGTAACCAGCGACGCGGCAACGATAATCATAAACTTAACGCGGCGCACGTTCAATCCCATTTGAAGCGCCTGGTCGTCGCCGAATTGCAAAAGGTTCAGGGCGTATCCGTTCAAAACCAATATCGTCAATCCAATCGCCAAGTAGGGAATCAACGCGAGCGTATATTCCCAGCCGATGAGACTCACGCCGCCGAGCAGCCATCCAATGGCGCGGCGCAGCTCGCCGGTGGAACGCAGCATTAAGTACGAAGTCAGCGAAGTTGCGAAGGAAGAAACCGCAACGCCCGCGAGGATTAAATTAGTGGTGGGAACTGTCGCGCCGATGTGGGCGAAAATATATACGAGGTAAACGGTCAACAAACTGGCGATGAATGCCGCAAGCGGAATTAACATCAAACCGAAAGTTGTGTATCCGCGCTGCATAGACATTGCCAATACCGCGCCCAATCCTGCGCCGGAAGCGACGCCGATTAAATACGGGTCGGCAAGAGGATTGCGGAACAACCCTTGATACGCCGCGCCGCTGCCAGCCAACGCCGCGCCGACCAACGCGATCAGAATCGTGCGCGGTAAACGAATGTCCCATAAAATTGTGCGGAAAATTTCGTTGTGCGTTACGCCGATCAACACGCGCCATAATTCTCCCAACGGAATGAAAACGGAACCCACCGCAAGGCTGAACAGCAATGCGGCGAGGAGAATAGAGAGAGAAAAAAGATAAGGGCGCGGCATAATTTAGCGCGTCACCCTGAGCGATAGCGAAGGGTCTCTGAAACAAACATGGAGATTCTTCGCTACGCTCAGAATGACATACGAAAAGTTACTTAAACAATTCCGGTCGCAGCAACTTTGCCAGCGCTTCGAGACCATCTACCAAACGCGGACCCGGGCGGCTGACGAGATTATCGTCAAAAGGAAGAACTTGATTATTTTTGACGGCGGATAAATTTTCCCAGCCGGGGCGCAAGGCGATTGATTCGGGCGTAGCGCCATACGCAGAATCGCCGAGGATGATGAAAGCCGGATCGGCGGCAACGACTTGCTCCAAACTAAATTGAGGATAACCGTCAATGTCCGCCGCGATGTTATATCCGCCTGCGCGTTCGAGCAACAACGAGATGAACGTGCCTTTTCCGGCGGTATAAGGCTTGGCGGGATCGGTGGCGTCCAGTTCGTAAAAGACGTTCATGCGCGAACTGATCGGCGCGATTTTTTCATCCACTGCGGCGACGCGCGCTTTGAGCGATTCGACGAGCGCGGCGGCTTCGCTTTCGCGTCCCGTTAATTTCGCGACAATTTCAAGATTGGCGTACATGCCTTCAATCGTCGTTGGATTTTTCAGGTAATAGACTTTCAAGCCCAAATCTTCAAGCGATTTCACTTGTTCGGGCGTGTTGATTTCTGCGGCGAGAATCAGATCAGGTTCGAGCGAGACGATCAATTCTGTGTTCAAGGCTTCAAACGCAGAACCAACATCCTGCACGCTTTTCGCGGCTTCGGGATAATCGGAAAGTTGATCGCGCCCGACAACTTGCGCGCCCGCGCCGATGGCAAATAAAATTTCGGTATTAGACGGAGCCAGCGAGATGATCTTCTGCGCGGGCATATCCAATTTGACTTCGCGGTCGAGTCCATCGGTCAACGTGATGGAAGAATCCGCGACAACCTGCGCTTCAGTCGGCGCGGCGGTTGCGGGCATTTGGGTTGGCAGGGCGGCGGGTCCGCATGCGCCAAGAAACAGCGCGAGAAGCAGGGTTAGAAAAAAAGTTTTACGAAACATGAAATCTCCTAGGGTTTTGTAGCGCGACATTTATGTCGCTTGACATTGCGACTTGAAAGTCGCGGCACATGGAATCAAAATCCCCAGCCGATGACTGGGGAGGATGGAGAGGCAATCCGAAACGCCGTCTTCCACCTCCTTTACGCGAGAGTGTGGCAAACCGACCAGAGCGGGCGACCTGACTTTGTTAGTCTTGTAGTCTGCTAGTTTGCTGGTCTACTGGTCGTTTTTGACTAGTAAACTAGCGCGCTAAGAGGCTATTCAACTAACATCACAGTTGCGCGACAGCGTCGGATTTACACCGACTTCGCCGCTTGCTGATCGTTATGATTTTTCGATTGTAAGCCGCGATGATATAAGCGTCAAGACAAATAACAAAACGGAGGAAAATAACAAACTGGAATTGCCCGCGCGGGCGAACATCCCAAGCGCCAAAGCGGGGACAAAAAACGCGAGCGAGAGCCCGATCCAGATTTTTGCGTTTGGCTTATCTGCGAGAACGAACATCGGGATAAGCAAAAAAGCGAAATCGTAATTGAGCAGGTAGGGATTTGCGAGCAGGGCAATGCAAACAAACGAAGCGATCAGTTCTTCCGGCGCGGGATGGCGTTTCATCCACACAAACAAGCCGATCAACGCGAGGAGCAAAATCGCGGCAAGCCCTATCGAACCGCCAAACTTCCAACCGAGGATGTGAGCAATCAAGCGCGGAAAACTCACGCATAAATTATCGCATTGCGAAACACCCCTAAAAGACATAAGCGACCGAAGGTAAGAAAGGGGCCAGGCTTTATCGGCGATGAAGCCGACGATAAATAAAACGAAGCCCGCGAAACCCGCCGCGAGAGCCGCCCGCCTGCCGAAATCATCGCGGCGCAGCAGAAGGTAGACAAATACCGCCAGCGCAACCAACAGTCCGATGTGCGGCTTGAACGCAGCCAGCGCCATTCCGAGCGCGGCGAGAAAAACGCTTTGTTTCCGCAGCGCGTATATCAGCAGGGATATTCCCAGCAGCGTAGGGAAGACGTATTGACCGACGTACAAAGCGCCCAACACGGGAAGAAACAACGGCGCGACGACAAACGCCGCTAATTTTTTATACGGACTCCATTGCTCGCCAAGCAGCCACGCCGAGATTAATAACATGGCGGCGTTGAGCAAAAACCACATCCGCGTTGCGGCGGCAATGGGCAGCAGCGCGAGCGGCAGCGTAACGACGGCGTACCACGGCGGATAGGGAAACGAAAGAACGAAGACCCTGTCTGCCGAAACGCCCCACTCTTCCGCCAGTATTTGCGTCTGCGCTTCGCGGTCATAAAGCGGAACGCCGCGCAAAACGAGGCGATCCGCTTGATACAACACGCGGAAATCAAGGTCGGTCGGCAAAGGGAGCGGCGCGTAAATAGCGACGACCAGCATAAGACTTATCGCCGCAGCCAATATTAAACAGACGAACAAAATTCGCTTCATGCGCCGCCGATTAGATTTTTATCCGCTCGATCTTGAACGGCGTTTCGTCGGGATTGATTTTTTCGTCAAATTCGCGCGCGGCAAGATGCCCCGCGAACACGGCTTGCGCAATGATGTTCGGCGCTTCGGCGTCGCCGATGATTCTCAATGATTTGAGTTTGCCTTCGGCGAGCGCGGGCTTTAGTTCGTGATAAAGCGCGTCGTTGGGAATTCTATCGGTGACGAGGACGATTGCGTCGCAGGCGAGAGTCGTTTCGGCGGAGGTGAGCGTATGAACGACAGTCGCCGTATCGCGCGCGTGAGCCGCGAGCGCGTGGTCGGGGAGCAGGGTCACATTCAATTTCAGCAAACGCTTGTAGATGCGAGTCCGTTCGAGGGTGTAGCCCGTCCAATAAGAAATCATCGGCGCGGGAGTCGTCAAGGTCACGTCGCAGCCGTTCTCGGCGAGCAGTTCCGCGAGAACGCCGCCCATGTAGTAATGATCGTCGTCGTAAATTAAAACTTTGCCCGATGGAAGGTTGTTGTTCATTAAATCATCGGGCGTGAAAATTTTTGCGCCGCCAATGATTGCGCGCGGAATGGTACGTCCCATGCCGTCGCGCCGCCAGAAAGCGCCCGTCGCCAAAATCACATGCGGCGCGCCCGCTTCCAAAATATCTTTCGCGGTCATCGGGCTGGATGGATAAAAATAAACATTGTCCAATTTTTCGATTTGCGTCAATCGCCAATCCATCACGCGCCGCCATTCGTTGAGGTTGGGCAGCGCTGATTCCATTGCCACGCGCCCGCCGGCTTCGCGCTTCGCGTCGGTGAGGATGACGTGATACCCGCGCTGACCTAAGGCGCGCGCGGCTTCCAATCCCGCAGGTCCTGCGCCCACGATGAGAATCTCGTCATCGGATTTTTTCGGCGCGATGGATTCAGGATGCCAGCCGCGCCGCCATTCTTCGCCCATCGTCGGGTTTTGCGTGCAGCGGATGGGAACGTAACGCGTATCGCCTGAGACGCAAATATTGCAGCCGATACATTCGCGGATGTCTTCGTGTTTGCCCGCTTTGATTTTGTTCGGCAAAAACGGATCGGCAATCGAAGGTCGCGCCGCGCCGATCATATCCATCACGCCGCGCTCGATGGCGGAGACCATCGAATCGGGCGAGGTGTAACGTCCCACGGCGACGACGGGCTTGGTGGTCAACTTCTTTACAAAGGAAATATATTTTTCCTGATTGCCTTCTTTTTCAAAACGCGACGTGGTCGAATCGTTTGACCAGTTGCTGACGTTCACATCCCATAAATCGGGAAGTTCGGCAAGCATACCAACGATGTCGCGCGCTTCGCCGTCAAATTGCATTCCGTGTACGCCGAGCAATTCATCCACCGCAAAACGTACGGCAACCGCGCAAGTATCGCCGACGGCTTCTTTTGTGTCTTCGATTATCTCGCGGAAGAAACGCACGCGGTTAACCAGCGAGCCGCCGTATTCGTCGCTGCGGTCGTTGTCTTTTGAAAGGAAGTGAAACGCCATCGCCAGATTATGTCCCGCGTAGCAATAGATTAAATCAAAGCCCGCCTTCTTCGCGCGGATTGCGGCGTTGCGATGCCATGTGCGAAGTTGCTTGATATCGTCCTTTGAAGCGGCGCGGCTTTGCCCCGGTTCATATCCGCTGCCGCCGATGATTCCGCGCGAACGAAGATCAAGCGGCGCGGCGCGCGAATATAAATTTGCCGCGTCGTGTCCGTTGTAGGTGAGTTCCACGCCAGCCAGCGCGCCGTGTTTGTGAACGGCTTCGGTCATCAACTGCCACGCGGGGATGTCGTCGTCGTTCCATAAACGCCCTTCAAAATATGGGGAAAGATCGCTGGTGTGATGGATTTCCGTTTCTTCGGTGCAGACCACGCCCCAGCCGCCTTCGGCTTTCATGCCGCGCATCGCAGACATGCCTTGCGGCATCCGCCAGCCAAATCCGTTGCAATGCGGCGCTTGATAAAAACGATTCGGCGCGGTGACGGGACCAAGTTTGACGGGCTGGAAGAGAATATCGTAACGGGAGGGCATGTGAATTCCTTGTATATTTTGAAAGATGATGGCAGACCTAAACGAAGGACCGAGGACGGAGCACAGACGGTTCACTGCGGTCTATCGTCCTTTGTCCTTCGTCATTTACGAACAATTTGGCAGATCGGGAAAAAATTTTGCGGAGTACGTTCCCATCAGCGCTTGATTTTGCGCGGAGAAAACCATCATGGTGGCGATGACGCGCGTGGCAGAGTCGCTTTGCGCCCAGTAGTTGATGACATATTCCGCGCCCGCGTATTGAGATTTG
>JAQTWR010000163.1 GCA_028689195.1 Anaerolineales bacterium
ATAAAAGGACGTTCGGATAATTTGAGAAAGAAAAAATTAAACGCAAACGTCAGCGCGAACGCGAGCAAAGCGGAGATGAAAATTTTTTGGAATAATTTCATGCGGATAAAAAGAAGTAAGTCGGATTGTCAATCCGACTTACCCAACTTCGATTACTTCAACATGCGGACGAGTTCGAGGAATTCAGCCCATTCTTCTTCAAAGAAGTGAACGGTGACGTTGCTCAATTCAATGTGGTAGGTGGTTTCGCCGTCGGGTTCTTCGGCTTTCCATGAAATAAAATTCTCCGTTTCAGCGATGGTGGTTGTGGTGGGTTCGTCGTTATTATTGCTCATTAGATTCTCCTTGGGTAATTTACGCGGCGCGGCGTGAAGTCGCGCGGCGGGGGTTGATTATTTTCGGGTTTTTAGATTCAGTTTGAATTTAATAAAGACGCGGCGAAGCGTATCTGCGAGCGGGGGCGGCTGCGGGCGTTGATCATCTTCGGGCAGCCATGGATTTATATCCAGCATCTTCCGCGTTACATACCGCCACAACAGCATGGCTGAGGCGAGGATGGGCGCGGCGACGACAACGCCCAGCGCTCCGAATAAGGTGGCGGCAACGATGGCAGCAACCAGAACGGCGGCGGGGTGAACTTGCAGCGTGTCGGAATAAATGCGCGGCGTGATGACGTAATCAATCGCCATGTCGAAAACGATTGTGATGACGAGGATGAGCAGCATGTAGTAAAACGGCGACATGCCGAAGAGGTGATATTCTTGAAAATATGCGACGAGGGCGAGAATGATCCAGTTGATGGCGGGTCCGATGTATGGAAGGAAGCGGGCAAGCCCCGCGATGAGGGCGAGGGTAATGGTGTAACGCACGCCCAGCGCTTCCAGCGCAACGGCATAGATGGCGATGGTCATAAAGAAGATGATGATTTGTCCGCGCATGAAGGCGTTCCAAATGCGGCTCAATTCGCGGGTGAGGCGTTGAATATCGTGAGTGTAGCCGGGAAGGTCTACCGCGACGATCTGGCTTCGCAGTCCGCCGCTTTCGGCGACGATGAAGTACGAAACAAAAATGACGAAGATCGTCCAGCCAAAGAAGTTTGCCGCGCCGCCCGCCAGCGAGCCAAGCAGGGTTCCAGTTTTGCTTAACAGCGGCTGCACCATATCGAGGGCTTGGCGGCTGATGGCGCTGAGATCAATTGCGCGGAGGTCAATCGCGAAGGGTCCCATCTGGTAAATCTTGCCCGAATATTCTTGTATGAATTGGGGCAGGGCGGTCAATCCATTTTGCGCGACGGTTATCAGGCTTTGTCCCTGCTGGATCAAACTTACGCTGCCCCAAGCGAGCAGGCTGACGAGGAAAATGACGAATAGGAAGTAGACTATCGAAACGGATGCGCCCCATGAGAGGCGCAGTTTTTGGCGGAAGAAAATCGCCAGCGGATGAAGCAAATAAGCCAGCAGCAGCGAGATCAATAAGGGGCTGAGGATGAATTGGAATTTGACGAGCAGCGCGCCGATAATGACGACGCCCGTAAGCGCGACGACAAGTTTTGTGTTTGCGCCCCACGCGGGGGATGTTGGAGTCGGGGGTTGCTCGATCATATTAATTCCTGTGGCGAATTCGATTCTATCAAAGATAATTCATTTTACAACACAAAACAAAAAACCCGCGAGACTGGTCTCGCGGGTTTCGTCGAGCGGAAGGAAAAATTAAGGGCAGGCGCCGGAGCCGCGCAGGATTTCGGCGATGATGTTGAATGGGAATACGCACCAACTGCTTGTGTAATCAACCAGCCCGAAAACCGCCACGCACAAACACACCACAAGGACAATTCCGATAATTATAAAAACGATAAAGTTGCCGCCTTTTTTGGCGGGCGCGTTTGAATAAGACGGCGCGACATGGGGCGGGGCGTAAGCCGGCGGCGCCGAGGGGGCGGGCTGGGCGGCGCGGACAGGTTTGTGCGAGGCTGCCACCATCGTGGCGCCGGGGTCTATGTTGACCGCGTCGTACATCAGCACAATTTGCTCGCCGAGGGATACCACGTCGCCGGGTTTCAAAACGACGGGACCCGAAAGCCGCTGCCCGTTTACGAATGTGCCGTTGGTTGAGCCGAGGTCTTCGATAACGTATTTCCCGCCCTGAAACGAAATTTGCGCGTGTTTGCGGGAAACTTCGGCGTCGTTGATTGCAACGCCGTTGGAAGCGTCGCGTCCAATGGTCATTTGATCGCTTTCAAGCGGGTACGCGACGCCGGGGGTAGGACCTGAACGCATAACAAATTGAAACATCGTCTTCCTCCAACTACAAAAGGTGATTTTGTCTAGTGTACAGTTTTAGCAAAAAAAAGTCAAACTATTTCTTTTTTTTTCTTCTTCTCGATTTCCGCGGCGCGTTTTTGTTTTGGTAAAAAGACCAGAAATTCAGCCCCCACGCCGACCTTGCTTTTCACTTCCATTCGTCCGCTATGACCGTGAACAATTTGTTTGCAGATGGAAAGCCCCAGACCGGTGCCTGCCGCGCGAGACTCGTTCTCGCGGACGCGGTAAAACTTCTCGAACAGGTGCGGCAATGACGTTTCAGGGATGCCCACGCCGGTATCTTGCACATGAACGACCATCTCGTCTTCCGCCTCTTCCGCGCGCAATATCACGCTGCCGTTGGGACGGTTGTACTTGATTGCGTTGCTGAGCAAATTCAGAATCACCTGCTTCATTTTGTCGCGGTCCGCTTCAAACAGCGGAAGCCTGTCGGAAGATTCAATGCGGATTTGGATATTGTCTTCGACGGCTTTGGACGCCATCACGTCTTTGCATTCGTACAGCAGGTCGGCAATATCGAACGTCGTCTTGCGAAATTGCACGCGCCCCGATTCGAGCCGCGCAAGATCAAGGAAAGAAGACGCGAGCGCGTTCAGTCGCATGGTTTCGTTGTGGATGTTGGTTACGATCTGGTCGCGCTGTTCATGCGACATTTCGGGGCGCAGCAGCAAATACGTGGCGGTGCTCAGCGATGCAAGCGGAGTGCGTAACTCGTGGACGAATTCGGCGATCAAATCGGATTGTTGGAAGAGACGCGCGTTCTCGATTGCGACCGCGGCTTGCGCGCCCAATACCAGCAGCATGGATTCGTCCGTTTCGCTGAATTTTCCCTCGTGCTTGTTTATCGCTTCCAACACGCCCACGATTTTATTCTTCGTCACCAATGGGACGCCCAGCAGCGAGTGGGTTGAAAAGCCGGTGGTCTTCTCTACTTTTGAGAAAAATCGTTTGTCTTCATGCGCGTCGGTGATGCGTACCGGTTTGCGGTTATTGATGATCCACCCCGCAATGCTTCCCTCTAGCGGGACGAGAAATCCGCTTTGCACGGATTCTTCCATATTCGTCGAGACTTGAAAATATAATTGCTGCGAAGTGTCGTCGTATAACAAAATGGACGCGGCTTGCGCGCCGCTGACCTCCGCCGCGGCGTGGACGATGCGCGAGAGCAGAATATCCAGGTCAAGGGTGGAGGCGAGGTCGCGCGCAATATCCACCAGTCGGCGGTAGCCGTCTAATCGTTCCGTTTTTATTTCTGCCATTTCACACGCTCCGTAATTGCGGGAATAACCGTTGCAACATCGTCGAGAATTTCCGCGTCTGCGCGTACGCTCAAATAAGTGGGCGTATTGTTGACGACGACCAAATGCGCGCAGCGATCCAACGCTTGCATGGGCAAACCCGCTACGGGCAAAACCTCTAATGAAGAACCTGCGACCAGCATCAAGTCGCATTGACGCGCCGCGCGCTGCGCTTTGAACCATGCGGCTTGCGGCAGCTGTTCGCCAAAAAGGATCACATCGGGTTTTAGTCTTCCTCCGCATTTGGGGCAGTGCGGCATTTGATTTGTCTCTACAAAAACGTTGATGTAAGGCTCGGCTTCTACCTGATGATAACACTGGGCGCAGGTTAAAGTCCGCATGGTGCCGTGCATTTCTATTACATTTTTGGAGCCCGCTTTTTGGTGAAGCGCGTCTATATTTTGGGTGATGATGGTTTCAATCAGCCCGAGTTTTTCCAACTCGGCGAGCGCAAGGTGCGCGGGGTTGGGCTGGGCGTAAAAAATTTGTTTTGCCAGCGGGCGGAACCACGCAAAAAAACTTTCAGGCGCGGTGCGGAAGGTGGTGAGCGAAGCGACTTCCAGCGGTTCGTCGCGCGCCCATAAGCCCGTATCGGCGGAGCGGAAGTCTGGAATTCCCGAAGGCGTGGAAATCCCCGCGCCGGTCAATATAACGGCGCGTTTTGATTGGCGGAACAGGTCCGCGATAAATTCGATGTTTTGCTGCGTTTGATGTGAAAACGAGGTCATCGCGCTTTTTCGCGTTCAAGCACAATATCCGCCAACTTAAGGAATTGCTGCGAAGTCATGTTTGAAGGCTGGCTGATTACTGCGGGCATTTTGGTGCGCATGGCTTGCATGAATAGTTCGGGCGCGGGCGTAAAGGTCATTAGGATGGAATGCCCCAGCGCTTCTTGCGCCTGCGCCGAGGGTATCTGGGCTTCGGAACGCTGCCGATTGTTCAAGACCGCGCTGATGCTTTTGCGGTCAATCTTCAAGCCTGCGATGGAGTCGATCAGCAGTTTGCTGTGATGGATGGAGTTTGGAATTCCTTCCACAACGACGATGCGTTCGTTGCATAGAGGCAGAACTTTTTGCGAAGAAAGCGGCAGGCTTGTTCCCAAGTCTAAAATGATAAAGCGCGCCAGCGTAGATAAACGCGAAACGAGCGTTTCGTAATTTTGCGCTTGAGAGACCAGCGCGACGTCGCGCGGATTTTCGGAGGCGAAGAGGCATTTGATCCCCGAGTTGTGAGCGGTCAATAAAGATTGAATTTTCTCGCGCGTAATTTCCGCCGCGCTGCCTTGCAGTAATTCGGTTAATCCGCTTTGATTTGGCGACCCCAAATCCATGCCGAGCGTGCCTTGCCCGGGGGTTAGTTCCGCGAGAATTACGTTGGCTTGCGTGCGGCTGTATATGCTCGCCGCCAGATTAACGGCGACGGATGAAACACCCAGTCCGCCGCGCGCCGCCAATACGCCGATGACATAGCCGCGCTGTTCCGGCGCCGCAACGGGAGCTGCGCCGCCGGCTTCTTTTTGCGGGGCGCGCGTCAGCAAAGCGCGGACATGCGCCTGTAATTCGGTCGGGTGCGTGGGTTTTGTCAGGTAGTCGTCTGCGCCAGCCTCGAAGCCCGTTACCTTGTCGTCTAGTTGCGTCTTGGCGGTAAACATCAAAATAGGGATGGCGACCGTCGCGGGGTTTTTGCGCAGCCTCCGCGTTACTTCGTACCCGTCCATGTCGGGCATCATTACGTCTAATAGAATTAAGTTGGGACGTTCTTCCAGAGCCTTCGCCAACCCTAATGCGCCGTTTGAAGCCGCGCTGATTTCGTATCCCTGCTTCTGCAACATTAGTCCAACCAGTTTCAGGGTGTCCACATCATCGTCAATAATGAGTATCTTTTCAGCCATATTATTGCCTCTGCTTTTTTATAGTCAAATTTGGATTTGGTTTCGCAACGCGGTTTGCGTAATGGCGAACCCCAAGCCAAAATCAAAGGAAGTCGCTCAAATAATTATACTGGATTAAGCCCCCGCGTTACATTGTTAGTCTATGATATTAGAAATTGTCTATTGAATTGAAGCCATTAACGATATAAACTAGTCGTATGATTGACATTTTGACTCTCCGTTCCCCCCCCTGTGAAGGCGTTATGCGGGAGCGGCGTTTTCTATTAAATAAGGCTTTATACGGGGATTTTGTCGCGTTACATTCCCCTTGTGCTGGATGATAGGCAGGCTTTTTTGAGAGGCGCTTAACCTGCGTCAATTTTCGCAAATTTACGAGATGAGGAGGTTGAAAAAAAGAGAACGGATCACAACAGCGTTATTGACGGCAGGTCATTGATTCTTTTCACTTGAACCATTCTAAGGAGAATATATGAATACAAGGTCAGGAATAGAGTATCGTTTGTACCAAATAACCGTAATCGTCCTCATGGCGATTTTGTTGTTGGCGGCTATGCCCATTGCTTTTGCCTCAGCGGCTCCCCTTATTGTGGCGAACGCCATAGATGGCGATGGGGTAATGACCGTCAGTCCAATCAGCGTGACGTATGGCAGCGTCACCGACTTTACGTTTACTTTTATGCCCACCACTGGGCGCGATTTTGTCGCGGGGTCGTCAGTTGAATTGACCATCCCGTCCGGGTGGACGACGCCCGTCACCACATCTGGCGCGGGGCTGGTCACCGTCAACGCGGGGACATGCACTTTGAACGGAGCGCCGCCCTTCAGCGTGGTCGGCATGG
>JAQTWR010000164.1 GCA_028689195.1 Anaerolineales bacterium
GGCTTGGCGGGTTTCCTGACCCCCGAAGAAAAACGCCCCTTCATGTTGTTTGCGGGCAATGAAAAGATAAAAGAAGAAGTCAAAGAAGCGATTGAGGGACAGTCGGCGGTTTTGCGTTTTAGCCCCGACGTGCGTCCGTCGCTGGAGACCGAAGACCTTGACCCCGCGCAGAGCGAACGCGCGCAAATGTACGTCGAACTTCGCAAACGTCAGGTTCAAGGCGTGGACGTGCTGCACCTCTGGTCGGGCGGTCATCTGCTGCCGACGGGTTACGCCACAGGGCGCATGGTGCGCTTCCTTGCAAAAGTCTATGCTTCGAGCAAGGGAATTTTGAGCGTGGATATTGGCGCGTCTGCCGCGATTATTTCGGCGGGATTCAAAGACAAAGCCACGCTGCATATTTATCCGCAATTTGGGCTGGGCGAAAATCTGGCGGGCTTGCTTACGCATACGTCGCTTGAAGATATTATGCGCTGGTCCGGGCTGGATATTTCTGCGGGCGCGCTGCGCGATTATCTTTATCAAAAATCGTTGTACCCCTCCGCGCTTGCCGCGACAAAAGAAGATTTAGCCATGTCTCACGCGGTTGTGCGGCAGGCGTTGTATCTTGCCATGCAGTCTGCGCGGCGCGATTTCCCGCGCAATGCCGCGCGCATCAAATCGAATTTGACTCCGCTCTTCGAGCCAATCCTCGCGGGCGGCGGCGCGTTGAGCGACGCTTCGCATCCGGGGCAGGCTTTGCTCATGCTGCTTGATTCTTTGCAGCCCGTCGGCGTTACCACAATCATCCTCGACCAGAATAACCTGTTGCCCCTGTTGGGCGCGGCGGCTTCGCAAAATAATATCCTGCCGGTGCAGGTGCTCGAATCGGGTGCGTTCTTGAGCGTGGGAACGGTCGTCTCGCCGGTAGTGAACGCGAACTACGGCACGCCCATCCTGCGCGCAAAATTGACCTATGCAAACGGCTCCGAAGCGCGCGCCGATTTGAAGTATGGGAGTCTCGAAACGCTGCCCCTGTCGAGCGGCGAAACGGGAACGCTGGAAATTCAAACCCTGCGCGGCGCGGATGTGGGCTTTGGCGCGGGACGCAGCGGAAAAATTCCCGTCAGCGGCGGCGCGTTGGGCGTCGTCTTCGACGGGCGCGGACGCCCGCTCAACCTTCCCGCCGACGGCGTGCGCCGACGCGAACTTATCAAAAAATGGTCGTGGACGCTGGGAGGCGAATAACCATGCAAGCGCCTGTAAATCATATTATCGGTTTTGCGAATATTGTCCGCGAACGCCTGTTGCCCGTCAAAGGCGATACGCTCGTTCGCTTGAATCAAAGAGTCAGTTCGGGCGATATTGTCGCCGAAGCGCGTTTTGCGCGCGAGCATGTGTTATTAGACGTATCGCGGATTTTGCGCGTCCATCCCAAAACAGCCGAGCGGCTGATCACATGCAAGATGGGCGACCGCCTTTCGGCGGGCGCGGAAATCGCGGTGGGGCAGGGACTCTTCCCGCGCAGCGTCGCCGTTCCGCGCGATGGAATCGTCGCGGCGATTGGCGGCGGGCAAGTCCTCGTGGAAGTCGGCGAAGCAAAAATCGAAATGCGCGCGGGAATTCCCGGCACAGTCGTTGAAATTATCCCCGACCGCGGCGTGGCGATCCAAACTACGGGCGCGTTGATTCAGGGCGCGTGGGGCAACGGGCGCATTGACGCGGGATTACTCGTCAACCTTGCGGAGAGTCCCGACGGCGTGTTGACCGCCGCGCGGCTGGACGTCAGTATGCGCGGCGCGGTCATTTTGGGCGGCATGGTCAAAGACGCCGAGACGTTAAAAGCCGCGGCGGAATTGCCCGTGCGCGGATTGATCCTTTCGAGCATTTATCCCTCGCTGCTGCCAACCGCGCGCGAGATGCGTTATCCAATTATGGCGATTGAAGGCTTTGGCGCGCTGCCGATGAATTCTGCGGCGTATAAGTTGCTCAGCACAAACGTCAAACGCGAGGTGACCGTCAACGCCGAGGCGTATGACCGTTACGCGGGCTCGCGCCCCGAAGTTATTATTGCGCTGCCGACTTCGTCCGAAGCGCCGACTTTGAAAGCGACGGAAACTTTTGCGCCCGGCTTGCAAGTGCGGATGCGCCGCCCGCCCGCGATGGGAATGATCGGCTCGATTACCGCCGTCAAGCCAGGCTTGACTTCGCTTCCCAGCGGGCTGCGCGCGCCCGCCGCCGAAGTGAAACTAGAGAATGGCGAAACCGTTGTCGCGCCCCTTGTAAACCTTGAAGTTGTGGGATAATAGCCGCAATCGCTTGAAAAAATAAACAGGAGTGTGTTTCATGGCTTTTGATGAAAACAATTACGAGATGCCCGCTGATGGGGAAGACCTCCCTGAGGAATCGAATAATAATCGGACGTTTATGATCGCTGTGGGAATTCTGGGCGGGTTGATCCTGATTTCGGTGGCGTGTCTGGGCGGCGTGTACTTGTTCAGTTCGAAAGGCGCGAACACCGCGCAGCAGGCTCAAGCCGCGCTTGCGACTCAAACCGCGCTTGCCGCGCAAAATTCAATCAAGCAATCATTAACCGCCACTTTTGAAGCGTCTATTCAACCGACCGCCACGCTTTTGCCTACGCCGACGTCTCCCGTCAGCCTTCCGTCTCCTACCAGCACTGTTGACCCAACGCTGGAAGCCGCCCTGAGCGGCGGAGCGGGTACGCAGGCTGCGGCTACTTCTACCGTCGCCGCCGCGCTGACTCAAGCCGCCGCCGCGCAGCAGACGGTTGCCGTTCTTCCGAGTCAAACGCCTTCTTCTTTATCCAAAGGCGGTATCGCGGACGAGTACGGTTTGCCCGGCTTGGTTGTGATGACGCTTGCCTTTGTGATCGTCATCTTGTTTGCGCGCAGGTTACGCGCCGCCCCGACAAGATAGTCTTCGTTAACGATAATCGCCGCGCCTGAAAATATCAGACGCGGCGATTATTTGTTTTAACGTGAATAAGCGAGACGACAGTCGCTTGGCAGGCAGGGAGTTATTTTGAAAGATGCGGCTGTCATCTTATTCCCGATGTTTACACCACGCTCTTCGCCACTTGACCGCCATATTCCAATAACGCTTTCACCATTTCCTGCGTGCGACCTTCGGCGTACACGCGCAGGACAGGCTCGGTCCCCGATGGACGAATGAGCAGCCATGAGTCGTCTGCCATGATGTATTTCACGCCGTCGCGCTGACTGATCTCGTCCACTTTGTAGCCGCCGATTTCGCTTGGCGCTTTTTTGGTAAGGAACTCGGTCATCTCCGCTTTGGCAACGGGGCGGTTCAGGCGCAAATCCACGCGCTCGTATAGCGCGGGACCCACATCCGCGAGCAGGTCTTCCACCATTTCAAACAGCGATTTTTTCGCGTCGGCGATCATCTCTACGAGCAGCAAACCCATGAGAGGACCGTCGCCTTCGGGAATATGTCCCTTGAACGAAATGCCGCCCGATTCCTCGCCGCCGATAAGCACGTCTTCATTCATCATGTAATCTGCAATGTGATTAAACCCGACGGGCGTTTCATGCAACGTCAAGCCGTAGCGTTTTGCAAGGCGGTCAATCATGCGCGTCGTCGAAACCGTGCGGACGACCGCGCCCGTCCAGCCGCGTTTCTCAACCAGATATTTTAGCGACAGCGCAAATATTTTATGCGGATCAACGAAATTGCCGCGCTCGTCCATCGCGCCGATTCTGTCCGCGTCGCCGTCGGTGACGACGCCAAAATTTCCCATGCCCGAACTGACAGCCGAAGCCAACGCGCCGAGATTCTTCGCAATCGGTTCGGGATGAATGCCGCCGAAACCGGGGTTCATGTCGTTGCGAATTTCCGCGATCTCGCAGCCCGTCCCTTGCAGGAAAGCCTTAATCACGCCGCGCCCCGAACCGTACATCGCGTCCACTACAAAACGCTGCGGATTTTCCGCGATGATGTCGGTGTTGATTAGCGTTTGCAAATGCTCGAAATACGCGGGCAGCGGATTGAAGCGTTGAATCAAATTCGCCTCGCGCGCTTTTTTGAAATCCATCAAGTTGGGTCCGCGCGCCTGATCTTCGTTGTCGTTGATGTACACCTCGACGCGGCGGCATTGTTCGGATAACGCCGAGCCGCCGAACGCGCCCTTGAGTTTCAATCCGTTATAACGCGGCGCGTTGTGCGAAGCCGTAATCATCACGCCCGCGACGGCGTTGTGATGTTTAACCGCGAATGAAATCGTCGGTGTCGGCGAATCGGATTGCGCCAACAAGACGATGAATCCGTTCGCGGCGAGGACGCGCGCCACTTCGCCCGCGAAGCGGTCTGACAGGAAGCGCGTATCGTAGCCAACCACAATTTTGTTCTGGTCCACGCTCGGAGATTTATCCCAATACTCCGACGCGACCGCGTCCGCGATGGCTTGCGAGACCATGCGTAAATTGCCGAACGTAAACGTATCCGAGATGACGGCGCGCCAGCCGTCGGTGCCGAAGTGAATGGGCATGTGAATTCTCCAGTTAAAGTTTTACCGCGAAGCGCAAAGCCCGCCAAGAATAAATTTTCTTTGCGTTCTTTATATCTTCGCGGCGAAGTTTTTTATTTAAGGCGCGGGCGTGACGCCCTGCGCGGGGTTATCGTAAACGACCACCGACGCGAGCAGCCAGCCTTCCATGCGCTGCCCCTGAACGACGACGAAAACGTGCAGCCATTGGATTCCGTTTACCGCGCGCGAGTCGGGTTGGATTTCGACTGCGACGCCGTTATCCAGCGTCGTAATGAATTTTCCGTTTGGCGTTTGACGCAGGTTCGCGCCGCCGCCTTCGTTCGCTTTGATGGAGCCGAATACGGGCTGGGGCGTAAGCGTGGCGGTCGGCGTTGCGCTTGGCGGGACGGTCTCCGTTGTTGTGGGCGCGGACGCGGTGGTCGTCGTCGCGGATAGGGTTTTCGTTGCGCCGACCGTTTTTGTCTGCGTGGACGCGGCGGTCAATGTCGTTGCGGTTGCGAGCGTTGCGGTTGACGTGACCAACGGCGCGAGGGTTGGCGTATTTGTCGGGCGGGGCGTGCGGGTGGGAGTGAAGGTCAAACTTGGGGTTGCCGAGGGAATCGGGGATGGAATCAAAATAGTGGGAGTCGCAGTCGCGGCGGGCTGCGGGACGGCGGGAACTCCTCCGCCCATTAGAATAATCAGCGCGCCGATCAATATCAGCAGGCTGATTCCGCTCATCACGATACCCGCAGCGGTGGGACGAAGTTTTAAGGCAAAGAGCGTGAGGATGCCGAGAACGCTGGCAAGGGAAAAGTGAACCGCGAAGACGAGCAGCCCCTGGGGCCAAACGCCTTCCAGCCCAGAGCCAAGCCCAAACCCGCCCGCGTTGATGGGTAGGTAAAACGCGTAGGCGATGAGGATGCTTGGCAGGATGGGTTTGTCTTCGGAGCGCGCGAAGGAGGCGACGAGGGTGATTGCGCCGATGGAAAGCCCAGCCAGTTCGGGAATCCATAAATGCGCGTGGACGAAGACGTTGGCGAGCGTGATGGGGAGGAAGAGCCGCGCGGCGAAACCTGTGAGCAGCCCGCCGAGAAAAACAATCGCGCCGCTGATGAGCAGCGCCATGACCGTTTCAAAAAGGAAGCGCGGCGAGCCTGTGATGATGGCGAGCAGGAATCCCACCCAGGGGGTCATCAGCGGCGCGACGAGGATGCCGAGTATTAGCACGGCTTGCGAATCGAGCAGGAAGCCAAGCCCTACGATTGCGCCGCAGACGAGCGAGAAGACGAATAGTTCGAGCGAGGGATAGGCGCGGCGCGCAAGCGCAGAGACGAGCGCGGCTTGACCTTCCGCATCGGCGGGGAACATCTGCTGACGCGCGGCGCGTCGGCGGCGGGCGCGCTGCGCCGCAAGGGGCGCTTTGGGCGCGGGATCATCGGTTGGGATGATGGGGTTTTCAGGGAGGGACATGTTGGCGTATTATACTAGCATGTTCATTCACTGCGCGGGATATGAGCGCCAAATAGGATGTTAAATCCATTGGGTAAATATTTATGAATTAAGTCGAGAACGATTAGCGCGATGCACAGGATTACAACGGGGAAGGAGATTTGCCACGCGGCTGAGGTCGCTACGTCAGGCGCGACGCGAAGAACGAACGGCGCGACGAGGAACGCGACGGCGGGATGAATCAAATAAACGCCGAGCGAATAATCCCTGCCCCATTTGCTCAATAACGGATGTTGCAGAAACTTCAGGTCGTTTAGGGCAAGTCCTGCCATGCCGATTGCGAACGGAATTGTGCCAATGAGAAATTGATGGTCGTATGCGGAGAATTGGA
>JAQTWR010000165.1 GCA_028689195.1 Anaerolineales bacterium
TCATGGACCAAAAGTGGGTTGGTGAAAACGGCGGCTGGGACGGCTCTTGCGATACATGGCAGAACTTCTACGCTATGGAACCCGCTGACGACCCCTTCACCGCGATTACAAATGGTACAGGCGCCTTCAAACTTGACCATTGGACTGTTGGACAGGAAGTTGTCCTCGTCCGCAATGACGAATACTGGCGCACTCCCGCCGCGTTGGAACGCGTCAACCTCTTGAACATCCCTGAATGGGGCACCCGCTTTGCCATGTTGCAGGCTGGCGACGCCGACGTTGTGACCGTCAACCTTGAGGATACTCCTCAAGCCGACAAACTCGTCAGCGAAGTTCGCTTCTTCAATACAGAGACCAACTCCTACGATCCCGCAGTACCGCTTTGCTCGATTGACTCGACCAAGACCGGCGTTGCGAAATACATCGCTTGCGCCGCAGGCGAGACAGGCGTTGAAGGCTCTCTGCGTATGTTGATCGGACGCCCGAGCATCAACAAGAGCGTGATCATCTACAACTTCACGATCAAGTAGTTCAACGGGTTTGCTTTCCCGATAGTTAATGGGTGCGGGGATCTGTGTAAGGTCCCCGCACCTTCTCTAACGGTCTTATCTTGCCGAGCGAACTCAATTGCGATTTAGTTCGCTCGGCAAGACAAAACTTTTGAGGTGAAAAATGCTCACGTATATCATCCGTCGTTTGTTAATGGTACCCTTGTTACTTTTCGGGGTTACGGTCTTGATTTTTGCCATGTTGCAATTCCTATCTCCGGTCGAGCGTTCAGCCTTATATGTTCGCGATGTTCCCTGAAACGACAGAATGGTAGAAGGGGTCATTAAGAAATACAAACTCGATAGACCCCTCTATGAACAATACTGGACGTGGCTGGTCGGAACTGTGGACGTAGGTTCTGGCGAAAGACACGGCGGAATTCTCTTCGGCGATTTTGGCTATTCCCGCACAGGCTCTCAACCCGTCGCCGAGTTAATCAAAAACCGCTTCCCCAACACACTTGACCTTACAATCTGGGCGGTTGCGCCCGTCATCCTCGTAGGGATTTGGCTTGGCGTACAAGCCGCCGTTCATCAAAACACCATTATTGATCAGGCGGGACGTATTTTCAGCATCGTGGGTACTTCCTTCCCAACCTTTGTATTTGGTCTGCTCATGTTGATGTTCTTTTACGTCAAATTGGGATGGTTTCCGCCCGGCAGAATGTCCGATTGGGCGAGCGTTATTGTACGTACCAACGAATTCCATAGCTACACTACGTTATTGACCATAGACGCGTTGTTGAACGGACGTTTTGACATTTTTCTGGACGCCCTGCGCCACATGTTCATGCCGATCTTGACCCTTTCTTACATCAGTTGGGCGACCTTCTTACGCGTAACGCGCTCCTCGATGTTGGAAACCCTGCGCATGGAGTATGTGGTTACCGCGCGCGCCAAAGGCTTAACCGAACATGACGTTATTTTCAAGCACGCGCAGCCTAACGCGATGATATCCGTCGTTACGCTGGCGGGCTTCAGCGTGGTCAGTTTGTTAGGCGGCGTAGTCATTACCGAAACCGTGTTTAATTATCCGGGCATTGGGCAAGCCGCCGCGTCTGCCGCCGCCCAATTGGATGTAATCACTGTATTAGGGTTCGCCCTCTTCAATGGATTTATCCTGATCGTCTCCAATCTAGTCGTTGACGTCTTATACGCGGTTGTTGACCCGCGCGTTCGCTTATCCTAAGCAAGGAGCTCTTTCATGTCAGAAACTATTCCCAGCGGCGATAATACCCTTCTGCGCGAAACCGTCTCATCCCGCGAAATTGGGCGGGTGGAACGTTTTCTCGGACCGGAAAATTACCGCATTGTCACAGGTTTACTTAAAACGCCCGCGTCTGTCATGGGCTTTGTACTGATTACCTTCTTTGCTTTGATCGCCCTCGCCGCCCCGGTGATTGCGCCGCCGGTCAACCCTAACGAACCCTATAAAATTCCGCGCGACGGATTTAGAGCCGAACCGCAGCCGATGGGATCGCAATGGAAGACAAAAGCCCCCCCGCTCCCATTTTGGTGGAAACCAGTCATGGGAACCGATAAATGGGAACACATTCTGGGTACTTCTCAAGGTCAATATGATGTGTTTTACGGCATCATTTGGGGAACCCGCACCGCCTTCCGCACAGGCTTGATTGTAACGATCTCTACCTTTCTCATTGGCATTATTATCGGCTCTGTCTCGGCGTATTACGGCGGCATAGTGGATAACATCATCATGCGTATCGTGGACGTTTTCTTGACGCTGCCCTTCATCCTTGCGGCGTTGATTTTGGCGACCATTCTCACGCCGCGCATCGGGAAGAGTTTATACCCAGCCATTATTGCCCTCGTCTCGTTTGGCTGGATGGGCTACGCCCGTATTATTCGCGGCGATATTCTTTCCATCAAAGAACGCGACTACGTGATGGCTGCCCGCGTTATTGGCGTAAAAGACAGCCGTATTCTCTTCCGCCACATCATCCCTAACGCGATTTTCCCAACCTTGGTGCTGGCTTCGCTCGCCGTAGGCGACGTGGTTCTTTCCTTCGCAGGACTGTCCTTCCTCGGCATCGGTACTGAAGTAGGCTACGCCGACTGGGGACAAGTGCTTTCCTTTGCCCGCAACTGGATTACCAGCCTCGACACATATTGGTACATCATCGTCTGGCCCGGCTTGGCTCTGGTGCTTTACGTTATGGGCTTCAACCTCGTTGGCGACGCCCTGCGCGACGTACTTGACCCGCGTATGCGTGGAAAATCCTAACGCGGACTTTCTTTCCTTCGCTTATAAAAAACTGCCCCGCTTATTGCAGGGCAGTTTTTTTTACTTTCCCGCCATTTCTTTCATCTGCTCGATATACGATAAACTCTGATGCCTGAAATAAGTATTGTATAACTCGGCGTAATGCCCGCCTTGATTTAGCAGCCCGACGTGATTCCCCTGCTCGATGATCGCGCCTTTTTGCATGACCACGATTCGATCTGCGGCTTTCACAGTGGACAAGCGATGCGCGATCAGAATACTGGTCGTGTTTTTCAGAATTAGATTCAACGCCTGTTGAATCTGCCATTCGGTGAACGGGTCTATGCTGGCAGTGGCTTCATCCAAAATAAAAATGGCGGGATTTTGTACCAACACGCGCATCAACGCCACCAATTGACGCTGCCCCATCGAGAGCCTGTTTCCGCGTTCGCCGACTTCGGTATGCAAACCGTCGGGCAGCGTTTCAAGCCATTCGCCGTCGCCGATTTTTTTTGCGAGTTTGAGCGTCTCGGCTTCGGGAACATTTGGCGCGGCATAGCGGATATTATCAATCACCGTGCCTGAAAACAAAAACGGAACTTGCGAGACAATTCCCAACTGGCGGCGATATTGACTTAAGTCAAACGTGCGGATGTCGCACCCGTCAATCAGCAAACGTCCTTGTTGAAATTCGTAGAAGCGCGCGATGAGCTTCGCAATCGAAGATTTTCCCGCGCCCGTGTGTCCTACCAGCGCAAGATTCTCTCCGGGGCGAATATCCAAATTGAAGTCGCGCAAAATCGGTTCTTTATCGGCGTAAGCAAAATAAAAATTCTCGAATTGGATTTCGCCTTTGAGGCGCGGAACATCCCGCTTTTCGGTTTGCGAAACATTCGGGTCGGCGTCTATGAGCGCGAAGACGCGTTCTGCGGCGGCTAACCCCGATTGAATTTGCGCCCAAAACGCGGTCAAATTCAAAATGGGAAAGAAGAACTGATCGAGACTCATAATGAATAAATACCACGCGCCGATAGTGACCAGACCTTGCGCCGCGCTCATCCCGCCTGCGTAAATTAATATACCCACGAAGATTCCAGACAGCGCGTTGAGAGTTGGAAAGACCAGCGAAAGCACAAACCCGCGCTGGACGTTGACGCGATAGGATTGCTGGTTCGATTCGTCAAACGATACGAATATGCTTTCTTCCTGACGGAAATTTTTTGCGACCGCGATTCCGCTGATGGTCTCTTTGATTGCCGCGTTCACATCCGACATGGCTTTCATGCCGCGCCGCGTGACTGTCCGCGCCAGCGAGCGAAATCCTGCCGCGACTAGAAAGATGAACGGCATAAACGCGAGCAGTAATAAAGATAAGCGCCATTCTGCGCGGAAGAGGATGACGCCTAAAATAAGCGCCTGAATTAATTGCGAAACAACGTCGGTGACAATGACCACGAGCTGACCAAAATCGTTGGTATCGGATGTGATGCGCGAAACGATTCTGCCCGACGAAAATTGGTCATAGAACGAGAGGTCGTGTTCGGCGGCGGCGCGAAAGGCGCGCGTGCGCATATCGAGGACGACGTCTCCAACCGCGCGCACGATCAAACTCCGGCGCAGCCAGTTCAATCCCCATAAACTGAATCCCACGACGATGAGCGCAACTCCGACGGCTGTAATTGCGCCGAGCGCGGGTTTTTCTCCGAGCAAATCTACCATGCGGCTGACGACGACGGGCAGCGCCGCGCCAATGAAAGCGAGGAGAATGATAATGACGGATGAAAACGCGAGCCGCTTGACTTGCGCGCGAAAGAAATCGCCGATGCGCCGCGTGAGGTCGCGGTCGGTATATTGCCTGTCGTATTTTTCGTCGTTTAGCCCTGCAAAGAATCCCATAGATATTTCCGATTTTCGATTTTGAATTTGCGTTTCTTCATTGTACTATGATCGCAAAATCTCGATTTGTCCCTTTGGTATATAATCGCTCCACTATGGATCGCAAAAAATTCATCGAGCCGATTTTGTATCTCGCGTTGATTGTCGCTTTGCTTGCGCCGCGCCTGCCATCGTTAAATTCCTTCGTCACATTGGACGAGCCGTACTGGTTGAGCATGGGCGCAAATTTTTATTACGCGCTCGGTCAGCGCGAATTTCAAAATACGGTTTACGAATATCAACCCGCCGTGACAACCATGTGGATTGTCACCGCCGCCATGCTGGTCTACTTCCCCGAATATCGCGGCATGGGGCAGGGGTATCTTGAATTTGAGAAAGGCGCGCTCGATCCGTTTTTGTTGGCGCATGGTAAAGACCCGCTGGCGCTGTTTTACATCGCAAGATTGCTGCAAACGTTTTTAATCGTCGCGCTTTTTCTTGTGTTGTATTATTTTTTGCGGCGCATCCTTTCGCGTCCCATTGCGTTTTTCGCCGTTCTGTTCGCTTCGTTTGACCCGTACTTTTTAGGACAATCGCGTTTGCTTAATCACGAAGCTATGCTTTCGTTGTTCGTAGTGATTTCAGTGTTGGCTTTTTATATTTATCTTTCGCATGGACGCAAACTTGGCGTTCTTATTTTTTCAGGGATCATGGCGGGGCTTGCCCAACTGACGAAATCATCCGCTATTGCCATTCTTGCGCCCGTCGGCGTTTTGTTTTTAATTCAGATATTTTACGAACGCAGACAGGGTCTTTTGAAGGCGCTAATTAACAACGCGAAAATATTTGCGCTTTGGCTTGGCGCGTTGGTCGTTGCATATTTTGTCTTTTGGCCCGGCATGTGGGTCGCTCCGCAAAAAATGATTTATGAAGTATACGGCAATGCGTTTAGTTATGCGTTTCAAGGCGCGCGCCTCAAAGCGGCTGGCGACTTGGAAACTTCTCGGTTTGCCGTTGATCTGAACAGCGCGGGGTTTTTATCGTTGATTATCACGATCTTGCGTAGAACCACTCCGCTGACATGGCTTGGCGTTTTGTTGAGTCCCCTTTCCCTTTGGGAGAAAGATAAGACAAGAGAACGCAA
The DNA here is from genome assembly GCA_028689195.1 of Anaerolineales bacterium. Classification (GTDB taxonomy): domain Bacteria; phylum Chloroflexota; class Anaerolineae; order Anaerolineales; family Villigracilaceae; genus Villigracilis. The sequence goes on from JAQTWR010000165.1 coordinate 5,792, forward strand.
TATATTATTTACGTTGTTATGGATTACTGCCGCCGCTTTCGTTATCATGTTCGGTGTTGCCCGGGGACGCAACTCTCCGCATTATCTTTTATGCAGTTACCTTGCGTTGAATTTGTTGGCGGGATTGGGCTGGTTTTATTTTGTTCAACAAATTTCAAAACGTTTTTCTTTCGGCAAGTTGCAACAAGTTCAGTACGTTGCTTTATTCTTTTTGCTGTCGCTTCAAATGTGGAGCGCGGCTTCCGCTTTTCCTTATTATTTCACTTACCAAAATCCATTTTACCAACATGATGAAAATTTTCCGCTCTTTCCTTATGGAGAAGGTTTGGAACTCGCGGGAAAATATCTTTCCGATTTGCCGAACGCAAAAAATTCGACCGCGCTGGTCTATTACGCGCGCGGATGTTTTTCCTATTTTTACACGGGCGAGACCACGCGCTTCAAACCGTATTATGCCGACGGCGTACACGCGCAAGACTTATTAGATTCGATCAAGTCTTCCGATTACCTTGTTGTGTATTACGCGG
>JAQTWR010000166.1 GCA_028689195.1 Anaerolineales bacterium
AACCGCAAAAAAAGTTATCAAACGTTTTGGCGGACTTGTCGCCGTCAACTCGGTTGATTTTGACATACCCGAAAAATCCATCGTCAGCATTATTGGTCCAAACGGCGCAGGCAAAACGACGTTTTTTAATTGCATCACCGGATTTGGAAAAATTGACGAGGGAGAAATTTCCTTCGGCGGCGTCCCCATTCATCGCTTGCGTCCCGACCAGATTACAAACCTTGGCATCTCGCGCACCTACCAGAATATCCGTTTATTTCCCGATATGACCGCGTTGGAAAATATTTTGGTTGGCGAACATCTATTTCTACACGCCAGCTGGTTCAGCGCCGTGCTTGGCACGCCGCACGTTCGCGCGGAAGAGAAAAAGGCGCTGGCTGAAGCGCAAAGATTGCTAGACTTCGTCAACTTGACAGGCAAAGGCGATATGCTTGCGCGCAACCTGCCTTATGGCGCGCAACGTCGGCTTGAAATTGCCCGCGCCCTCGCGACACAACCCAGATTGTTGCTGCTGGACGAACCGTCTGCAGGAATGAATCCCCGCGAAACCGAAGACCTGACAGAATTCATCTATCGTATTCGCGATGAATTGGGTATTTCGGTTTTGCTCATCGAACATCACATGCGCGTCGTGATGGGCATTTCCGAACGTATTACCGTGCTTGATTACGGCGAAAAGATTGCCGAAGGCACGCCCGCCGAAATCCAGAGCAACCCGCGCGTGATCGAAGCTTATCTTGGTCGCGGAGCCGCCACCGAGGGTATGGCAAATGCCCACGAACGTTTTTCAGATAATAAGACCGAAACAAAATCACGGTAGGCAAAGATGAGCATATTAAACATCAATAACGTACATACCTACTACGGCAATATCCACGCCCTAAAAGGTATATCCATCAACATCGAAAAGGGCGAGATTGTGACCCTGATCGGAGGCAATGGAGCTGGAAAGACCACCACGCTGCGTACCATCTCCGGTTTATTGAAGCCGCGTGAAGGAAGCGTCACCCTGAACGGCGAAGATATGTTGAAATATCAAGCCCATGAGATCGTTTATAAAGGCATCTCCATGGTGCCTGAAGGACGCGGCGTATTCGCTCGCCTCACCGTGTCGGAAAATCTTGAAATGGGCGCATTCAGCCGTAACAGCAAGGAAGAAGTAGCTCGCAACATGGACAGAGTGTTCACGCTTTTTCCCCGCCTTAAAGAACGCCGTACTCAGGTGGCGGGCACGCTTTCTGGCGGCGAGCAGCAAATGCTTGCGACGGGACGCGGTCTGATGTCAAGCCCATCCATTTTGCTGATGGACGAACCTTCCATGGGGCTTGCCCCAGTGCTGGTGGAATTGATCTTCGATACCATCGTGCAAATCAATAAGGAAGGCACGACCATCCTGCTGGTGGAACAAAACGCCCTAATGGCTCTGGCGATTGCGCATCGCGGTTATGTTTTGCAGACCGGCGATATTGTAATCACCGACACGGCTGAGAATCTAAAGAAGAATCCCACCGTGCAAAAAGCGTATCTGGGCATGGAATAAAAGTAGTGGATTGAAATCAAGCGCAGAGGGTAATTCCGCCCTCTGCGCTTTTGTATATAAAAAGAGGACGCGCTATGCTCATTCTGAATGCCGATGAAGTAAAAAAAGCGTTGCCGATGAAAGACGCCATTGAAGCGATGAAGCAAGCCTATACCTCGCTCTCTGACGGAAAAGCGGAAGCGCCTTTACGCAGCCGTTTGCCCGTTCCGCCGCACGATGGCTTAGCCTTGTTTATGCCAGCCTTTGTCAACGACAAAAAAAATCAGGCGCTCGCCGTAAAAATAGTTTCCATATTTCCCCATAATTTACAACGCGATCTGCCGTTAATCTTTGCCGCGGTATTGGTGTTGGAAGCCGATACGGGCAAGCCCATCGCTTTGCTGGAAGGCGGCTCGTTGACCGCCATCCGCACGGGCGCCGGCAGCGGATTGGCGGTAGACGTACTCTCGCGCCCGGAAAGCCGCGTGGTCGCCGTCTTCGGCGCAGGCGCGCAGGGACGAACGCAACTGGAAGCCGCTTGTACCGTACGACAGATCGAGCAGGCATGGATTTACGATTCGGATCGCAAACGCGCAGAATCGCTGGCGTCTGAGTTGGCGGGCGTCGGGCGTATTCCACGCGATGTGCGCGTCGCGGCGACTTCTGAAGAAGCAATCCGCGATGCAGATATTATCTGCACTGCAACAACTTCCGCCTCCCCTGTTTTTGACGATGCAAAACTGAAGCGCGGCGTTCACATCAGCGCGGTTGGCTCTTATACCCCGGAGATGCAAGAGATACCTTCTGCGACCGTAAGCCGCGCGCGCATCGTAGTCGACTCGCGTTCTGCAACGCTGGCTGAAACGGGCGATCTCGTCATTCCGATTCGTTCAGGGGCGATCAAAACCGAGGACGTTGACATTGAATTGGGCGAAATTCTATTGGGCAGAAAATCTGGGCGCAAAACGCCCGATGAAATTACGTTATTCAAATCCGTTGGAATCGCGGTACAAGACGCGATGGCGGCGCAAGTTGCGCTGGAAAACGCTCAAAAATTAGGACTTGGACAAACGATTGCATGGTAAGCTTGCCATGGCGAAAAGATTCAACGCAATGAAACGCAAATAGGTTAAAGAAAATTATTTGATTCAAGAGTACAATACATTATAAATAAGCGCCTATTATGTCGCGCATTATCTAAATAACCAAAGTTGTTACCATGTTTTTGACAGGAAAATTTCAAGTCCTTGCCGCAGATTTCGCCGATTTGCACGGATTTTTTTCAAATCAGTGAAAATCCGCGTAACACCGGCGCTGGCAAAAGAACTAAAAAACTGGTAAAGGCGGCAACTTGCGTTAAATATGTTTAACCATAGACAAAAAAATTAGGAGAAAATATTATAGAGGCGAATCTATCATCGAGAGCGTTTTTTCTCTTTTGCCCCTTGCGGATATTACGGGAATTTGATTTCGCCAATATATTAGACCTCTTGCAAAAATATAACAGCATTATCAAGTCGCTTATGCAAGAGAGCAATTTTGGAGGAGTACTCAATGAATAAACGTTGGTTCGCTTTATTATCGTTGTTGGTTTTCGCCAGCCTGATTCTTACCGCTTGCGGAAGCGTAAAGTCTGCCGAAGTAAAGGGGGCTTTGAAGATCGTCTCAAGCCTTCCAATGACGGGGGATTCTTTGACGCAAACCCAGCCGATGGCAAATGCCATGCAAATGCGTATAGATCAAACGGGCGGAACCGTTTGTAACGGCGCGTATACCATTTCCTACGAACCTTGGGACGACGCTTCTGCCACGCTCGGCAAATGGGACGCGACGCTCGAAATAGAAAACGCCAATCGCGCGGTCGCCGACCCGTCCATTGTCGCGTATCTTGGCACTTTTAATTCAGGCGCCGCCAAACTTTCCCTTCCGATTTTGAATCAGGCTAATTTGGCGATGATCTCTCCCGCGAATACCTACCCGGGTTTGACGCACGCCGTCTCCGGCGTTACCGAAGCGGGCGAACCTGAAAAATATTATCCTTCCGGCATTCGCAATTATGTGCGCATTGCCGCTACAGACGATCTTCAAGGACCCGTCGCGGTCAACTTCATGGTTTCGCAAGGCATCAAATCCGTTTACATCCTTGACGATCAGGAAGTGTACGGCAAGGGAATTGGCGACGCCGTGAATCAAGCCGCGAAAATCGCGGGCATCACCGTCATCGCGCAGGAAGGTTTCGACCCCAAGGCTTCCGATTACAGGGCTTTGATGACCAAAATTTCCACCAGCAATAACGGCGGCGCGCCAGAGGCTATTTTCCTCGCCGCGATTATTGGAAATAACGCCGCCCAGGTTTTGAAGGATAAGGTTTCGGTTATGGGAGACAACAATAAAGTCAAATTTATTGGTCCCGATGGAATCTTCACCGCGTCTTTGATTTCAGTCGCGGGCGCCGACGTTGCCGAAGGCGTGTTTGTTACAAATCCCGGCTTGGCATTAAAGGATTTGGGCAAAGCGGGCAAAAAATTCTACGCCGATTACGCCGTCAAATACGGCGATACCAAAGAGCCTTACGCCATTATGAGTTACGACGCGATGAGCGCGGCGATTAAGGCGATTGAAGACGTTTGCGCCGCCGGCGGCAGCCCTACAAATCGCGCGGCGGTAACGCGAGCCGCTTTTGCAATCAAACAATTCGACGGCGCTTTGGGAATTTGGTCGTTCAACGAGAACGGCGATATTACCCTGCCGTATTTTTTGGTCGCTCAGGTGCAAAAGGGCGCCTTTGTTGATTTTGGCACATTCACGCCTTAAAAAGAAATGTTTGCCGCAAAGGCGCGGAGAACGCAAAGGTATCTATAAAGAAGAACCCCGTTTCTCGTATGAAAACGGGGTTCTTCTAAAAAACTCTGGAGTTGAATAAATGAACCTACCAAACACAGCGGACATTGTTATCATCGGGGGCGGGGTGATGGGCGCAAGCGCGGCTTATCATCTTGCATTGCGCGGCATGAAGAATATCGTGCTGCTTGAAAAGGAAGAACTCTTTGGCACGGGCGCGACGGGCAGGTGCGCGGGCGGCGTGCGTTACCAATTCTCGACCGAGATCAACGTTAAACTTTCCATCGAAAGTTTGCCGATGATCGAACGCTTCAAAGACGAGATCGGGCAGGACGTTAACTATCGTCAATGCGGATATTTGCTTGTCGCCACCAATCAAACGGACGCGAATATTTTCAAGCATAATGTCGAGCTGCAAAATAATCTCGGCGTAGCCACCCAACTCTTGAGCGGAGACGAAGTCCGCGCGCGCCTGCCTTTGATGAAATTCGACGACGCGCTCGCGGGAACGTTCAACCCTAAAGACGGACTGGTTGACCCAAACAGCGTGGTGATGGGATATATCGGCGCGGCGCAGAAGATGGGCGTTTTGGCGCTCGCGGGCGTCGAGGCGACGGGGATTAAACTGAACGGCGATCATATCGAGGAAGTGCAAACCAACCTGGGGGGAATCAAGACGCGCGTCGTTTTGAACGCGGCAGGACCCTGGGCGGGCAGAATCGGCTCGATGGCGGGAGTCCAAATTCCGCTTATCCCGCTTCGCAGGCAAATGTTCACGACAAATTCGTTGAAAGAAGTCCCCGAAGATTTCCCCTTTGTCATTGATTTTGCGAAGTCGCTTTATTTTCACCGCGAAGGCGACGGGCTGCTGATTGGCATGAGCAATCAAAATGAGAAGCCCGGTTTCGACCAAAACGTGGACGAGGATTTCGAGTTGGAAAATTTGGAAGCCGCCATCGAGCGAATGCCGATTGTCGAAAAAGCCAGCCGCGCTTCGCATTGGGCGGGACTGTATGAAGTTACGCCAGACGCGCACCCGATTTACGGCGCGACAAACGTGAACGGGTTTTATCTCTGCGCGGGATTTTCGGGTCACGGGTTTATGCACGGACCGATTTCGGGCAAGTTAATGGCGGAATATATTTTGGACGGAAAGTTTTCGAGCGTAGACGTTTCGATGCTCGACCTCAAACGCTTTGAAGAAGGGCGTTTGATTCGAGAGTACAATGTTGTTTGAGAAAAAATAAAGGATGAAAATTATTGCGCTTGAATTTTCTCCTTTGCGTTTAACAACTATAGACTTTATCGGAAATAAATAGGAGTGTCTAAAAGGATGGGCTTTCTTTAACGCGAAGGCGCAAAGACGCAAAGCCTCAAAGGTTTCTTTGCGTCTTTGCGCCTTCGTGACTTTGTGTTTAGCCCACAAAGTTAGACACTCTCAAATAAATTTGGGACGCTGATTTTCGCCGAGACAAAACAAAAAAATCTGCGTTTTCAGCGTTTATCAGCGTCCCAAAAATAAAAGCGTCAGGCGCTGGAATTATTCGAGACATAAAATGACGTCGGCAGAAATCATCACCATTGGAACGGAAATATTACTCGGCGAGATCGTGGATACCAACACGCGCCATATCGCGCGCAACTTTCGCGGGTTGGGCATAGACTTATACCGCACTATCACCATCGGCGATAACGTCGAGCGCATTGCAAGCGCCATCCGCGACTCGATGCAGCGCGCCGACATTGTCATCACCACCGGCGGGCTGGGACCCACCGTCGACGACCCCACGCGCGCAGCGGTGGCAAAAGCGTTGGGCGTCGAGACGGAATTCCGCGAAGACTTATGGGAACAGGTCGTTGCCGTCATTGCGCGATATGGGCGCGCGCCGTCCGAAAATCAAAGACAGCAGGCGTATGTTCCGCAGGGCGCAAGTGGCGTGAAAAAA
>JAQTWR010000167.1 GCA_028689195.1 Anaerolineales bacterium
GGATTCTGTTTCGCGGAGTTACTCCAACCTCGAATACGACCTCGAAAAAGGCGCGCGCGGCTCGCGGCTCATCCACGCCGAATCCATTTTGCAAAAACTGGTTGGCGCAGAAGCGGCGGTAGTGGTGAACAACAACGCCTCGGCGGTTCTGCTTATCCTCTCGGCGCTGGCGAACAAAAAACGCGTCGTCATCTCGCGCTCGCAACTGGTCGAAATTGGCGGCGGCTTCCGCGTCCCTGACGTGATGAAGCAATCGGGCGCGCGGCTCGTCGAAGTGGGAACGACGAACAAAACTCATTTGCGCGATTACGAAGAAGCGCTGCAAGAGCCGGAAGCCGCCGCGCTTGTCATGCGCGCGCATCCGTCCAATTTCAAAATTATCGGCTTTACGGAAGAACCTGACTTGAAAGATATTGTCAAAGCCGCGCATCAGGCGGGCGCGTATGTGATGGACGATCTCGGTTCGGGCGCGTTGCTCGACACCGCCAAGTATGGTTTCGCCCACGAGCCGACCGTGCAAGAGTCGCTTGAAGCGGGCGCGGATGTGGTCTGCTTTTCGGGCGATAAATTGCTCGGCGGTCCGCAGGCGGGAATTATCGTCGGCAAAAAAATATTGATAGATAGAATCAAAAGTCACCCGCTGGCGCGCGCCGTCCGCGCCGATAAGACCTGCCTTGCGGGAGTCGCCGCGACTCTTCTGCATTACCTCAAAGACGAAGCGGAGCGCGAAATTCCAATTTGGAAAATGATCGCGTTGACGTTGAAACAAATTGAAGGTCGGGTGGAAGCGTGGCGGCACGAATTGGGGCAGGGCGAAATTACAAAAGGCGAATCAACCATCGGCGGCGGCAGCCTCCCGACAGAATCTGTCCCCACTTTTTTGTTGTCTCTTTCGGTGAAATCGCCCGATAAATTTTTGAAGCGCCTGCGCGAGCAAAATCCGCCGATTGTCGCGCGCACAGAAAACGATAAAATCCTATTCGATCCGCGCACCGTATTGCCCGAACAGGAAGGCGCGTTGCTGGTCGGTTTGAAGAACGCCTTAAAATCTTAAATAACGTCAATAATGAAAAAAACAAAACCCATTAGCCGAGAATCTGGTTTGAAAATCTGCGCGAATTCGTAAAATTCGCGGCTAAAATTTTTGAAACAGACTTAACCATTATTCACGTTAAATATTTACTCATTTGCAATATTCGCCTTAAAAAGGAAACTCATGAAATCAGAACTCGATAATTTAATGCAATCAAAAAATTTAGACGCGATCATGGTTTTAGGGAATGCGGAAAACAACCCGCCGATGTATTATCTAACCGGCGGCGGGCACGTAAGCGACGCGCTTTTAATTAAAAAACGCGGCGCGGATGCGGTTCTCTATTGCAACGCAATGGAACGCGACGAAGCGGCGAAGAGCGGCTTGAAGATCATCCCCACTCGTTTAGGCGCGATGGATGAATTGTTCAAAAACGCCAAAGGGATTTTCGCCGACCAGAAAATCGGCGCGGGGCGCGTGGGCGTGTACGGAACGTTCGATGTTGGCGTAATCATACGCTTGATGGATACGCTGAAGAACGCCTTGCCCGACGTGGAATTCGTCGGCGAGATGAAAGATAATTCCATTTTCATGGTTGCGATGGAGACAAAGGAAGAAAGCGAAGTGGCGCGTATTCGCAAAATGGGAAAAGCCACAACCGAGGTTGTCGGCAAGGTCGCCGCGTTTTTGACTTCGCACAAGGTGGACGAAAACGAAACGCTGATAAAAGAAGACGGCGCGCCGCTCACTATCGGCGACGTGAAAAACAAAATCTCGTTATGGCTCGCGGAGCGCGGCGCGGCGGATGTGGAAGGTTGTATTTTTTCCATCGGACGCGACGCGGGGATTCCCCATTCGATTGGAAATCCCGCCGACGTGCTGCGTTTGGGGAAGACCATCGTCTTCGATATTTTCCCCGCTGAATCCGGCGGCGGATATTTCTACGACTTCACGCGCACTTGGAGTTTGGGTTACGCCGCGCCCGAAGCGCAAAAACTTTACGACGAAGTCCAATCGGTGTATGAAAAAATCATCGAGAATATTGACCTGAACGCCGATTTCAGGGTATATCAAAAAATGACTTGCGACGAATTCGGCAAGCGCGGACATAAGACTCCCATGAACACCGAAGGCGTTTTGACCGACGGCTACGTTCACTCGCTGGGGCATGGACTTGGCTTGAATGTGCATGAACGCCCGGGCAGCCGCCACACCGCAAGCGACGACAATCGTTTGAAGTCCGGCGTCGTGTTCACCATCGAACCCGGTTTATATTATCCCGAAAAAGGCATGGGCTTTCGCATCGAAGATTCCTACTGGATGCGCCCCGACGGCAAAGCCGAACTCCTCGCCGAATATCCCTATGATTTCGTCCTGCCGATGAAAAACTGGAAACCCGCCAACTGATGACAGACCTCAAACCCGCCCGTATCCTAGCCATTGAATCTTCCTGTGATGAAACCGCCTGCGCCATCGTCGAAAACGGACGCGCGCTGCTTTCATCCGTCGTCGCTTCGCAGATGGAAATCCACGCGCGGTACGGCGGCGTGTACCCCGAAGTCGCTTCGCGTCAGCATGTGTTGAGCGTCATCCCCGTTGTGGAGCAGGCGCTCGCGCAGGCGCATCTCACGCTTGAAGATATTGACGCAATCGCCGTCACGCAAGGTCCCGGCTTGGCTGGCTCGCTTGTGGTCGGCATGAACATGGCAAAAGGACTCGCGCTCGGTTCGGGACTTCCGCTTGTGGGCGTGAATCATCTCGAAGGGCATCTCTATTCCGCGTGGGCGCATGACGCGGACGAGACCATTCCCGCCGAGCCGCAATTCCCATTGATGGCTTTGCTCGTTTCTGGCGGTCACACTGAATTGAATTTGATGACCAATCATCTGACGTATCAACGGCTTGGCGCGACTCTCGACGACGCGGCGGGCGAAGCCTTCGATAAAGTGGCGCGCCTGCTTGATCTCGGCTACCCGGGCGGACCCGCCATTCAAAAAACTGCCGAAGAAGGCGACGCGAGTCGATTCCGCTTTCCGCGCGCGTGGCTGGAAGGGACGCATAACTTTTCGTTCAGCGGAGTCAAAACTTCGGTGTTGTATGAAACGCGCGAATTGAAGAAACGCAGTTCAAACCTGCCGATCCACGATCTTGCCGCGTCGTTTCAACACGCGGTCGTGGAAGTATTATTCAAGAAGACCATGGACGCCGCGCGCGAATTCGGCGCGAAGGAAATTTTGGTGGCGGGCGGAGTTTCAGCCAATCGCGCGCTGCGCCAGATATTTAGGGCGCAAACCGAATTCCCCGTTCATATTCCCCAGTTATCTTTATGCACCGACAACGCAGCGATGATCGCTTCGGCGGGATATTTTCGTTATGCGCTGGGTCATACCGCGCAACTGGATATGGACGTGCTGCCAACTTGGGCGTTGCCCGCTTAAAACGAAATCGCCGCCGACTTGCCCAAGTCGGCGGCGATTTCGTTTAGGGAGAATGTTAAGCAAGATTATATGGGCGTCACATAAGACAAACCTGAAACTTGCTTAAGAATTGGATAAGAGAATTTGACGGCTAAAAACAGGTTTTTGCGGACTTTTGGACTGCCAAATAATTCCGATGATGTAAAACCTAAACCCCGCTTTGGACTTGCCCAAGTCCGCTGCGGGGTCTGTAAAGGGAGAACGTATTGATAATTATATGCGGGCGGATAAATGCAGCCTGAATAAAGATTAAAAATTACATAAGAGAATCGGAGCGGAATCTGATTGCAAAAATCCCGATTAAGCGGCGGTACAATCGGTTCCGCCGAGCTTTGAAAGCAGGCAGGCGGCAGCCGCCTTATTCCCGATTATAAAAAAGGATACCCCCCATGATTATCCGTTTAGCCGAAGGAACGCTCAAAACCCGATTTGGCGTATTCAACCAAATTCTTTATTACGACGGGCAAAAGGAAATAATCGCTCTCGTGATGGGCGACGTTGCCCGCAAAGAGAAAGTGTTATGCCGGGTGCATTCCCATTGCATATCCGCGCATATTTTTAATAGCGTCGAGTGCGATTGTCGCGAACAAATGGAAATGGCTCAAAAGACGATTCAAGAAGCGGGCTGCGGAGTGATTATTTGGCTCGATCAGGAAGGAAAGAACAACGGTCATCTGGCTCTCTTGCAGAGCCGCAAATTAAAAGATGCGGGACTTTCGCAAACCGAAGCGTATGTGAAACTCGGTTATTCGGCAGACGCGCGGAACTATACGCGAGCCGCCGAAATTCTCCGCGAACTAACGGTTCAATCGGTGACGCTTATGACCAATAACCCCGAGAAAGTATCTCGATTACGCAGTGACGGGCTTGTCATTGCCGACATTCAGAGCCTTGCATGAAGAACGGCGGCTTTTATAGTAAACTCCCCTCCCTATGGCATTAATCAGTTTACAAGAAGTCACCCTCGGCTTTGGCGGACCGCGCCTTTTTGATGGCATCAATTTGCAGATCGAGCAGGGCGAATGGGTCGGGTTGTTGGGACGCAACGGCATGGGCAAATCCACGTTGTTGAAGTTGGTCAACGGCGATATTGAGCCGCAAAGCGGAAGCGTGGCGCGTCAGCAAAATTTGCGCGTGGCGTACCTGCCGCAGGAAGTTCCAGTAGATGTGACCGGCAAAGTTTTTGATATTGTTGCCAGCGGACTCGACGCGCCTATCGTCCATGATGAACATCACTGGCAGGGACAACTCCAAGTGGAGCAGGTCATCTCGCGGATGCTGCTCGACCCCGAAGCGCGATTCGAGACTCTCTCCGCGGGGATGAAACGCCGCGTCATGCTTGCGCGCGGGTTGGCAAAAAATCCCGATTTGCTGCTGCTTGACGAGCCGACGAATCATCTTGACATCGCATCCATTGACTGGCTCGAAGGTTTTCTCAAACGCTGGGGCGGCACGCTGTTATTCGTCACGCATGACCGCGTCTTTTTGCAGCGACTCACCACGCGCATCGTCGAGTTGGATCGCGGGCGGCTCTTCGATTGGAATTGCAGTTACACGACTTTCCTTGAACGCAAGGAAGCCATGCTCGCCGCCGAAGCGGACGCGAATGCGCTCTTCGATAAAAAACTCGCGCAGGAAGAAATCTGGATTCGCAAAGGCATCGAAGCGCGGCGCACGCGCAATGAGGGACGAGTCCGCGCGTTGAAACGTCTGCGCGAACAACGCAAGGAACGGCGCGAACGCCCGGGCAAAGTGAAGATGCAAATTCAGAGCGAGAAGCGTTCGGGCAAAATTGTTATTGAAGTTGAAAATATCAATTATGCGTATGGCGATAAAGAAATCATCCGCGACTTTACGACCACCATTCAGCGCGGCGACAAAATCGGAATCATCGGTCCCAATGGATCGGGCAAGACCACGCTGCTGCGCCTGCTGCTCGGCGAGTTGACTCCGCAAAGCGGAAGCGTCGAATACGGCACGAATTTGGAGATCGCGTATTTCGATCAACTCCGCGCGCAACTTGATGAAAGCAAATCGGTTTTGGATAATGTCGGGCAGGGACGCGATAACGTCACAATCAACGGCAAGCCGCGTAACTTGAATGTTTATCTCGAAGATTTTCTTTTTTCAAAAGATCGAGTCAACGCGCCGATCAGCGCGTTATCAGGCGGCGAGCGGAATCGTCTGCTGCTGGCGCGATTATTTGCCCAGCCCGCGAATCTGCTCGTCCTCGACGAGCCCACCAATGATCTGGACGTCGAGACTTTGGAAATTCTCGAATACATGCTGCTTGAATATGACGGCACGCTGTTGATGGTCAGCCATGACCGCGCGTTTCTGAATAACATCGTCACCAGCACGCTGGCGGTGGATGGCAGCGGAGGGGTTGTGGAAACTGTCGGCGGGTATGATGAATGGCTGCAACGCCAAAACGAATCCGCGCAGACGGAGGAAAAAAACCGCGTTAAAGAAAAAACTGAGACGCAATCCAATAAACCGAGTTATAAAGAAAAACGCGCAGCGGAATCCCAGAAGAAGGAATTGGCAGAATTACCCGCGCGAATCGAAAACCTCGAAGCGGAGATTCATAATCTCACCGCAGAAATGGCGCGCCCGTCTTTTTATCAGCAAGACAGCGCGGAGATTGCCCGCGAAGTGGAACGTCTCAAAACGTTGCAAGACGAACTCGCGCAAGCGTATCATCGCTGGGAAGAGTTAGAGAGGCTGCATAGCTAGCCGATAAAATTAAACAGAACGTCCCTTGAAGCGCTTCAAGGGACGTTCTGTTGTTTTAT
>JAQTWR010000168.1:0-5877 GCA_028689195.1 Anaerolineales bacterium
AAATCGGGCGGCTGATAAAGTTCGAGGATGTGTCGCAAACCAACGGGACGCCGTCAGGCGCGACGGGTTCTTTGAAAAATTCCACGCCGTGAATTGTTTCGTTCATGGTGAAATGTAGATACGCGGCTTTCGGATCCAGGTCGAGAGATTCAGGGACGCTGTTAAATCCGCTCGCCTCGGTGTTTGCCGCTGCGCGCGCCGCGCCGAGTTTCTTCGCTTCCTTCAATGCGATCTTGCTCCACGCGCCGTTGACGATGTAATCGGCAGACGCGCCCGCGGGGCGCAGGTTCATCGCGACCATTGTGAATTGCAGCGTCGCGCCGCCTTGCAGGAACATAATCTTGTAGTTGGAGGGAATGCCGAGTAGTTCGCGCAAATCCGCTTCGGCGGTTTGAATCACGGCTTCAAATTCTTTCGAGCGGTGACTGATTTCCACAACGGACATGCCCGTGCCTTTGAAGTCGAGCAATTCAGATTGGGCTTGCTGCAACACTTCCAACGGCAGGGCGCCGGGACCGGGGTTGAAATTGTACGCGCGTTTTACGTCAGACATTTTTTTCTCCTTTGATTAAGTTCATATGTGCGTCGCGCCTCGCCGCGCTAATTCATCTTGACGATTAGATTCTTTTCGCTGTCGGGAATTCTGCCAGTTTGGCGCGACGCACATTTACGCTTTGATTCATTATAACTTTTTGTCAGACAAATTTGCAAGAACAATTGACACTTTTCTCGCCTGATGGATGTCGTTGACAAAGCATATCCCCATTGTTAGAATGACTTGGCTCATCGAAAACGCGATGCGGCAAGAGGATGTAAATGACACAATTTCCCAAAACCGAGCAAAATCGAATCAAACGCCTGCCCAAACGCGGACATTACGACCGCGAGACTATCTATCGAATTTTAGATGAAGCGCTCATCTGCCATGTGGGATTTGCGGAGAATAATCAACCTTATGTGATTCCGATCAACTTTGCGCGGATGGACGATACGATTGTCCTGCACGGCGCGAAAGCCAGCCGATTATTGAAACATATCGAGGACGGGAATCCTGTTTGCGTCGAAGCGACTATTGTGGACGGTTTGGTTCTTGCGCGTTCCGTCTTTCACAGTTCAATCAACTATCGCTCGGTGGTTCTCTTTGGCGCGGGGCAAATCATCAAAGACGAAAATGAAAAAATGGCGGCGCTGGAAGCAATCACCGAACATTTAATTCCCGGGCGTTGGAGCGAAGCGCGGCTGCCGAATCGCAAAGAGATGAACGCCACCAGCGTGGTATCCATTCAAATCGAACAAGCCTCGGCAAAAATACGCAGCGGTCCGCCAGGAGACGACGAGGCGGATTACGCGCTGCCAATTTGGGCGGGCGTGCTTCCGTTGCAAGAGACGGCTTCGCGCCCCATCCGCGACGAACTGATGACGCAAGAGATTCCCGCGCCGAAGTACGTCGCAAAATATTCGCGCAAGAAATAAAACGTCTACAAACGCGACATAAATGTCGCGATACGAAAACCCACAGGAGAACTCCCATGAAAGTTTTAATTTGCGATAAGACCGAAAACGAATACATCGAACAAATGCGCGCCGCAGGTTTGACCGTAGACGTGCAGGATACCATTACGCCCGAAGACCTCTTCAAGGTTCTTCCCGCATACGACGGCATGGTCGTGCGCTCGCGCACCAAAGTCCGCAAGGATTTGATTGACGTATGTCCCAACCTCAAAGTGATCGTGCGCGGCGGCGCGGGACTCGACACGATTGACCATGAGTACGCCAAATCCAAAGGCATTGCGGTGATGAACACGCCGCTGGCGAATTCCGCTTCGGTGGCAGAGTTGGCAATCGGGTATATGCTGATGATGGCGCGTTCGCTGTATCAAGCCACCGCATCCGTCAAAGCCGAAAAATGGGACAAGAAAAGTTTCAACGGCGTGGAGATCGGCGGAAAAACGCTGGGGTTAATTGGCGTAGGAAATATTGGGAAAGAGGTCGCTAAACGCGCCGCAGTGATGGGCATGACCGTCGTCGCGTATGATCCGTATGTTAAAGAAATCGCGGGCATTCAACTCGTCTCGCTCGACGAACTTCTCGCGCAAGCCGATTACATCAGCCTGCATTTGCCCAAGACAAAAGAATCCGCGAACATGATCGGCGCAGAGCAATTTGCAAAGATGAAGAACGGCGTGCGAATTATCAACTGCGCGCGCGGCGGAATCATTGACGATAACGCGCTGTACGAAGCGCTGACCAGCGGCAAGGTCGCGGGCGCCGCGCTGGATGTCTTCGCGGAAGAACCCCCCGCCGATTGGAAACTGGTCAAACTTGATAACGTAATCGCGTCCCCGCATATTGGCGCGTCCACCAAAGAAGCGCAAGCGAGAGTCGGCGCGGAAGTCGCGGATAAATTGATCGCATTTGCGAAGAAATAATTTTTTTACGGAATACGCATCACGGATTACGAATTTCGTGATGCGTATTCCGTAATGCGTAATGAGGCGTCCATGAAAATCATCTCCGACATCGGCATTCAAATTCCCCAAGTGTATTTGCCTAAGGCGGGCGTCGACCTGACCAAATGGGCGGTCATCGCCTGCGACCAATTTACGTCCGAGCCTGAGTATTGGCATGACGTGGAAAAAATCGTCGGCGACGCGCCGTCCACTTTGAATTTGACTTTCCCCGAAGTGCATCTTGAAAAAGACGGCGCGGAAGAACGCATCCAAAACGTTCAAGTTGCCATGCAAAAATACATGGATGAAGGCGTCCTCGAACCGCGCGACGGATTTGTGTATGTTGAAAGAACCGTCGCAGGCAAGACGCGCAAGGGCGTTGTGTTGTGCCTCGACCTGGAATGCTATGATTACAACAAAGGCTCGTCGAGTCTCATCCGCGCGACGGAAGGAACAATTGTGGATCGCCTTCCTCCGCGCATCAAAATCCGCGAAGGCGCGGCGATGGAATTGCCCCACATCCTCGTGTTGATTGACGACCCAAATCATACCGTCATCGAACCGCTGAACGCCGCAAAATTGAGTTTCGAGAAACTCTACGATTTCGACCTGATGCTCGGCAGCGGTCATCTGGCGGGGTACGCGGTCAATGCGGAGTTTGAAAACAAAATCGTCGAAGCCCTGCGCGGACTTGCCAACCCCGAAACCTTCGCCGCAAAATATGGCGTCGGCAAAGACGAGCCTGTCCTGCTATTCGCAATGGGAGACGGCAATCACTCGCTCGCAACCGCCAAAGCGATTTGGGAAAAGAACAAAGCGCGGGTCGGCATGGATCATCCTTCGCGTTACGCGCTGGTTGAAATCGAAAACGTCCACGACAGCGGCTTGGAGTTCGAGCCGATTCATCGCGTGGCGTTTGGTTTGAAAAAAGATTTATTCGCCGAGTTGAAGAAAACTTTTGGAGATAACTTCAACTATTTCGACGTTGCCAGCCCCAACGAAATGATGCGCCGCGTTGAATCGGCGGAGGGCAAGAATCAATTAATCGGTTTGGTTGGCGGCGGAAGAAAATTCAGCGTCATCGAAATTTCAAACCCGTCGTCAAATCTCGCGGTCGGCACAATCCAATCTTTCCTCGACGCTTTTCTCAAAGACGGCGGCGCGGAAAAACTGGATTATGTTCACGGCGAAGATGTGGTCGAGCGTTTGGCGTTGCAGCCGAATAACGCGGGGTTCTACCTCGCGGGAATGCATAAATCCGAGTTATTCAAGACCGTCATCCTCGACGGCGCTTTGCCGCGCAAGACCTTCTCGATGGGCGAAGCGCGCGAGAAGCGTTTTTATATGGAAGCGAGAAAAATTAGTTAACGCAAGTTGCCACCTTTACCAGTTTTTTTAGTTCTTTTGCCACGGATTACACGGATTTTCACTAATTTGAAAAAAAAATCCGCGCAAATCGGTGAAATCTGTGGCAAGGGTCTGAGATTTTTTTACCCAGAAAACATGGTAGCAACTTGGGTTAGTTAACGCTTTTGAGCGTTCGAGGAATTAAAAAGTAAGAGCCAGCGATAAACTGGCTCTTACTTTTTTTATCTATTCCGCATGGTTTACGGAACGTAGTATTTCACAATCAACTGCGGACGATACGCGACCGCCGCGTTGCCGCTGAACAGATTGAAGTAGTTGGCAATCGCGTCGTTGTTATCGTCCAGTTTGAAGCGCAGGCGGATTTGCGTTAAGCCGCCGTTCGTCGCCAGTTTG
Organism: Anaerolineales bacterium; assembly: GCA_028689195.1. Taxonomy (GTDB): domain Bacteria; phylum Chloroflexota; class Anaerolineae; order Anaerolineales; family Villigracilaceae; genus Villigracilis. The sequence continues at coordinate 4,212 of JAQTWR010000168.1, forward strand.
TTGACGTAGGCTCTGCCGCTCGTCAGGTTGATGTTGTACCAGCCGCCGACAAGACCAGGCTTGAAAGGTCCATAAGATTTATTCGCGCCCAATTGAAAATCAACGGGCTGTAACGCGGCTGCGTTGAAAGTTCCCAATCTCATATCTGCCATGAAACCCTGCAAGGTCACAAGCGGATTGCCCACGCCGACAATATTTTGCCGCCGCACCCTGAGCGTGACGCTGGTGATGACCGCGTTATCTGGCAGCGCGGAGCCTGTGCTGAACGATAAAATACCGCGGTACTGCCTTCTTGCCGCGTCATCGCCAACGCGGAAAGCGGGCGCGCCGGCATTGACCGCGCCGCCGATATTCGTATTTTCGCCCGTCTCCAATATCCAGCCATCCTGCGCGCCAAGAGAGCGGAACAGGGCGACTTTGTTAACGGTGTAGGTTTCGCCGCCAGCGTAAGGCAGTCCAGCCAATGGATTTCCGACAAGATCGGTGATGGCGGCGGTGTTGGGAACGTCAAGACGGAGCGAGCCGTTACTGCTACCCGTGCTGACCGTCACCGTGTAGACCAAATCTGTAACGTGCGTTACGGCTGTGACCGCCGCACCTGCGAGCGTGAGTTGGAAATCCGCCGCGTCCACGCCGGCGACCGCTTCTGAGAACGCAACCGTAAAATCTACGCTGAGTTTGCTGGTGGGGTTCGCGCTGGCTCGCACAATGGACGCGACCGTCGGCGCGACTGAATCGGCTTCGTAGGCGCCCATATCGCAGTGCGTTCCAATCGGGCGATTGACGCCTAACTGATCTTGATTCGCGCAGGTGAAGTCGTTGCCTGCGTCAATGGCGGGACTGCCATATTGCGGAACCATCACCATAGCGCCGTTCACCGTGGTCAACGCGCCGAGATTTGCGCTCACGCCACTGACGTGATGCGTCGTTGTGCCAGTGAATGTACAATTCGCAGTATTCTGGATCAGGTTGTAATCCAGCGTGTGGAACGCGCCTTCGCAGTCCGCGCCGCCCACGCCGCTGGTGTTGCCCGCCACAATGGTGTTCAGCATATCGGGCAGTTCAGCGCCAGAGGCATAGATTCCACCGCCGCCATAAGGAGCGGGCGGTCCCGGCATAACGTTGCGATGATTATCCGCGATGGTGACGTTGTTGAACGAAACCGCGTCCGCGACTTGTTGGAGAGAAACATCCACGCCGCCGCCCTGACTGAGAGCCGTGTTGCCGCTTACGGTTACATTCGTCACACTGACGGTGATGGGCTTGAAACCCGCGCCGCCCTCGTAGATTTTCATACCGCCGCCCGTGCCAGTGAATCCGCTGAGGGTGTTGTTGGCGATGTAGGTACGGGTGATGTTTGCAGATGCCGCGATGAAGAGACCGCCTCCGCTGCCGCCCCACGCGCTGTTATTCGTAATGGCAGACCTGAAGATGGTGATCGTGCCAGCCGCGCCCGCGCCAGAGTTGGGCAGGTACAACCCAGCGCCATCTCCCAGAGATGTAATATTGTGATCCACTGTGGTATCTGACATGGAGAACGCAGCGCCAGAATCTACAGCGGCATAAATACCTGCGCCCGAATAGGATGCGGTGTTCGTGGTGACCTGAGCGGCATTCATCAGCGTGAGGCTGGCGCCGCTGGCGCTGTAAACACCGCCGCCATTGC
>JAQTWR010000168.1:5887-6290 GCA_028689195.1 Anaerolineales bacterium
CGATACTACGACGCGGTCGAGGATGAGTCCGCCATTGTTTAGGATCGCGCCGCCGTTGCCGTCCAGCACGTAGCCGTGATCGAGGGTCAGGTACGAGAGTTGGACAGCCGCGCCCGACTGGATGTCGAAGATGCGCGTCGTGTCGTTGCCGCTCAAGGTAATGGTGGAACTGGTCGGGCCTGTGATCGTGATGTCGTTGGCAACCGTAAGCGGACTGGCAAGTGTGCTCGTGCCGCTCAGCCCCACCGCGAAGATGATGTTGTCGCTGTCCTTCGCCGCGCCGATGGCTTCGCGCAGGGAGCAATCCGCCACATCACACACGCCGTCGTTGGTATCCGCCAATTTGGTGACGGTGTATGTGGTGGGAACATGCGCGGGAATCCCATACGCGGCAATATAATCC
>JAQTWR010000169.1 GCA_028689195.1 Anaerolineales bacterium
GGACGCCACAGGGAAACTGCTCGACACCGGCACGATCTATCCGCACGAGCCGAAGAAAGATTGGCAGGGCGCAATTAATATTTTGCAGGATATGATCAACCGCCATCACGTTACGCTGATCACCATCGGCAACGGCACGGCTTCGCGCGAGACGGAAAAACTTGTTTCTGAATTAACGCGCGATGCGAAGCAAACCAAATATTTGATTGTGAACGAAGCGGGCGCGTCTGTTTATTCCGCGTCGGCGCTGGCGCGGAGCGAATTCCCCGACCTTGATGTGACGATTCGCGGCGCGGTATCCATCGCCCGCCGCGCGCAGGACCCGCTCGCCGAGTTGGTCAAGATTGATCCGAAATCCATCGGCGTGGGAATGTATCAACATGACGTGGAGCAGACCGCGTTGAATCGCGCGCTGGATGGCGTTGTGGAAAGCGTGGTGAATCATGTCGGCGCGGACGTCAACACCGCCAGTCCCGCGCTGCTGACTCATGTAGTGGGCATCGGTCCCAAATTGGCGAATAACATCGTGGCGCACCGCGATGCAAATGGTCCCTTCAAATCCCGCGCGGCGTTGAAAAAAGTGACGGGGCTGGGACCAAAAGCGTTCGAGCAAGCCGCCGGATTTTTACGAATCCGCGAGGGCGCAAATCCGCTGGACGAGACCGCCATTCACCCCGAGTCGTATGAAATTGCCGAGGCGATTCTTGAGCGCATGGGGCTGTCGAAAAAATCATCGCTGAGCGAAAGAGCCGCCGCAATCGAATCGCTCATGGAAAAAACATCGGTTGAAGATTTGGCGAAAGAATTAAATTGCGGCGCTCCCACGTTGAAAGACGTTCTCGAACAACTTGCGCGCCCGGGCAGAGATCCGCGCGCCGACGCGCCCGCTCCTATTTTGCGCTCGGATGTGCTGAAAGCCGAAGACCTGATGACGGGAATGCAACTCCAGGGGACGGTCCGCAACGTGGTGGATTTTGGCGCGTTTGTAGATATTGGCGTGAAGCAGGACGGGCTGCTGCATAAAACGCAAATTCCGCACGGCTCGGTTTTAAAAGTCGGCGATATTATCGACGTGGAAATTCAAAAAATAGAAACCGAGCGCGGACGGATTGGATTGGGTTTTGTAAAGAAGTAAATTAGGGATTCGCCACCCGTAGCGCGACATTAATGTCGCGCCGCCACAGATAACCCAAAATTAGAAATCATCACGGCAATTAGATGCGTCGCGCCTTGCTTCTCAAAAAAATCTGAAGGCAAGGCGCGACGCATTCGCGTTTTTGATTATGGCACAGCGGTAGCGGCTTTGTTCGCGCTCCACATTCCAAGCGACGCGGAACTCGCGGTTTGCTGCGCTTGATTGAGGGCGGCGGCGCACGCGGAATCGGGGGGGACGTCCAGCGCGGAACCAAGCCCCTGCTCGATCAATTTTTGGTTCACGAATAGATTGCCCTGCATGACGTAGCGCAATAACCGTCCGCGCGAGTCTTTGTCGGAAACATCCGTGACGAGCGTCACTTCCTTGCCGTAGACGAGTTTTGAATTTTCGTTTTTGGCGGCGTCGGCGTATTTTTTATCTTTCGGCGCTTCTACGCCCGTATAGCGGACAACGTAAACCAGTTTATCAATCAACACGCGGACGGTGTTTCCGTCCAATATCTCGACGACTTTTCCCGTTTGCACGGGATGAGTAGGAACGCAGGTCGCGCCGCTGGGAGCGGATTGAGTGGGAGACGCGGGAGGTTCAGCGGACGCTTCCAGCGCGGGCGTGGAAGTCAATTCCAATACGGGCGCGAAGGTGGGAACGTCGACGATGGGCAGCAACACAGCCGTCGCCGTAGGCAAAGCGTTGGGGGCGCTGGTCGAAGTCGTAAACGCGCCGATATTCGCGGTCGGAACAGCCGTAACGTCTGAGGTCGGGGCGACGGGAATAAAATTGGAGAAGGCGTCCGCGAGCGACTTTCCTTGCGGCATGTTGAGGAGCATCAATCCAAAAGCGAGCGTTCCGCCCGCTAAAGCAAACAAGGCAACGACGATTAACTTATTGACGACGTCCTTCTTCCAAAAGGCGACAAACGATTTCATATATTTCCTGTCAGGATGAAACAAAGGGCTTTCTTATAATACGAAAGAGCGTCCGCAGCAAACTGAGTACGCCGGCAAGTACGGGAACGCCAGAGATCACCCATACGGCGAGCGTTTTGCTCCCAAATAGATCAACAACGATTGGGCTGAGAGTAACGGGCGCCAGCGCGTGTACGCTGAAATGATAATAGAGCAGAACGCCCATGCCGATCAGGGCGAAGTCAATCAGAAGGTCGAACAAAGTCGAAAAGGGATTGATGCGAGGTTTGGTCATATATCCTCTTGCGGTTCAAAGATTTGTTTCTTTACCACACAAAATCTTTTTGGACGCTGGCTTTCGCCGATAGCGTTTTCTGCGCTCGTCAGCGTCCCTGTTTTTGAATGTACGGTAAGAATGATTTGTAAAATTTAGACAAATTACCTGCCGTGCGCGTCGGTGTGACAGGCGGTGCATGACTTTCCGTTCATTGGAACGGGATGCATATTTTCCGCAGTCGGCGCGGCGCCGAAGGTCAACGGTCCCAACGGGGGCGGAGTCGGCAGGGCGTACCGATGGCAAAGATCGCATTCGTCCGTCCACCAGCGATACGGCGCGCCCCAAACGGCATAGTTTTGAGCAAGGTGACATCCCACATTACCGCAGGCTCTTTGATTCGGGTCATACGATGCGAGCGATAAATCAAAAGAAACCGCGCCATAAGAAAACGTATTATAAACGAGGGGCGTAGCCGTAAATTTTACGTTGGGCATTCCGTTTACGTGATTGGTGCGATCTACAATAGGCAAGGGGCTATAGGTCGTAACGTCCATGCCGCTGCGACTCCACCATATTCCAGTCGCGGGCGGGGGCGAAACCTCCCCGTCATGGCAGGTACTGCACGGAATCGGTTCATAACTCATGTTATACGCATGGAGATTTCCATAGCCATAGTCGTCCACCCATTGATGGCTGTCGCCGACGCCCGCCTGCACGGAAGGCACAGACGTGGTCAAGGGGAAGGCGTGACAATCGGTGCAAAGTCCCGAAATACTTTGGGTGTTCCATTTGGGCGTAGGTTTGTAGTCGCGTCCGAAGACGATGCTATCGGTGTACGGCGGGGTATAGGTCATGTTGCCGTGCGAATCCAGCGTATAGACTCTTCTGCCGGTACCGTCAATTGTGTAATCAGGGTTGCTGATCGCGCCCGAAGAAACCGTCTCGCCCGAGTGGCAATACGCGCCGCCGCAGGTATCCGTTCCAGTGTCGTAAGACGCGGCGACGGAATTCCGCGCTTTGAGCGAACCGGGAGGCGCGGTAGTCGGGTTCAGGTCTACTTCCACAGTACCGTCGCGGTGAAAGGCGCTGTCGGTCGGGTGACATTCGCCGCAGCCAAAGATGTAATTGGTCGAATCGCTGAACGCGCCCACCATACCGTAGCCGACCGCGCTTGCGCTGCTATGTTTGAGATGAGCGCCCCCAGTGGGAGGCGCGCCGTGGCAACTATCACACGCGCCGCCGCCGACGCGCCCGTCGGTGACATGGCAAGAGACGCACACGGCGCGATTATTTGCGCGTAACAGACTGCTGCGCGAATCTCCGCTGGGCGCGCTCGCGTCGTTGGGCCAAAGCGCCGCCCCCGAAGACGCCGCCATCGTCGCGGTCGAGCCGTGCGAAACATGGCACGCCACGCACGGCACAACGTCGGTTCGATGACGAAACGCGAAAGCGCTATCGCCCGAATCGGTATGTCCGCTCCCCGACCCCGTCATGTAGCGCGAATGACATTGGCTGCACCAGGCGCTCAGGCTGGTACTTTGAACGCCGTATCCCTCGCCGAGATAACGGTTTGTGGGGCTGGTCACCGTGTAGTTTTTAGTCGTCTGATCCAGAACGTATACGGAACTCGCGGCGTCCGATCCGCTTGGGATGGGACGCAACATGCGGTAAGAACTTTCTCCATGCGGGTTGTGACACGAGCTGCAAGACAGGGTATAAGATTTCCCAACGCCGCTTCCGATGGCGCCATTTCCCCACATGACGCCGCCCGAACCAACATGATGAGAGGACGTCACCGAAACGGGGGCGGCTGTTCCGTCGAGTGCGGTATCCATTGTGGCGGTAGAAAAACCGCCCGCGCGCAGACCGCCGTCCAGAGCGCCTTCGGCGCCGCCCAAATATGTTCCGCCCATTACGTCTGTGCTTGCGCCCGTTCCCGCGTGGCAGGTAAGACACAACGCGGTCGAATCGCTGACAACAAGCAAGTCATTCGACTTCGCGCTGTGGGCGCGGTGACATCCCGCGCAGCCGTCCGTATCGGATGTGAAATTACCGTGCGGTCCGCCATTCGCGGAGCTCGTTCCCGCCCAAAACGCCGCGCAAAACAAAGCCAGAATAAAAGCAATCCATGGATAATAAGAAAAATTTCGCATTTTACGCATACGTTCTCCAAAAAAGCGTCGTAATCGCTATAAAACAAGGAGTGTCTAAAAGGATGGGCTTTCTTTAACGCGAAGGCGCAAAGACGCCAAGCCTCAAAGGTTTCTTTGCGTCTTCGAGTCTTCGTGACTTTGTGTTTAGCCCACAAAGTTAGACACTCTCATAAAACAGGGCTTCCGCCCAAAGCGCAAAGTTGAGATACTTTGAACCCTGTCAAGCGAAAGCCCTGCAAGAGACGCTAAATACCTGCCGCCTCGCAAGATTCTTGCTTATGGCGAGTATTCAAAAAATGGGTCGCCGCCGTGATCGCCGCCATGACAAGAGATTGAACAAGAACCGACGTTAGTGGCGGGGTCGTAATTCCATGCAGATTGGCTGTTGCCGCCCACGCTCACTACAGAAACATCGAAGTTGATCAGGCGGTCTTGTTCGCTGCCGTGCGAGTCATGGCAGGTATAACATGCCGCAAAACTATGGAAAACGTGCAAGTTCTCCACGCCCTTCTTGAAGCGCGTCGTCGTTGGCGGATTGATATTTGTCGCATACGTGCCGTACTGATGACATTTGAAGCACAGTTCTCCCGGCGTATGGATGGAAGGACACCCGCCCGGCGCGCAGGATTTGGACGGGTCAACTTTGGTGATGTATTCCGACGACCCCGCCAGAATGTGCAAACGCGGCGAACCGTGAGGTCCGTTGCCGTTGGTCGGCGCGCTGGCGTTATCGTGACAATCGCCGCAATAGAGAATGGAATCTTGAGACCAGCCCGCGACAAAACTACCGGCGGGCATATTGCGGTTGCGTCCCAGCGCGGCAACGGGATGGAAACTAACCTGATACGAGTTGAATTCCTGCGCCATATCGCGGCTGTCGCGTTTTTGCGTGGCGAGCGTACTGGTGAGTTTTGGCAGCCCGTTCGCCTCATACGCTTTTGTGTCGCCGTTCCAGCCGTCGGGGATATACGTTGGCAGGGACGCCGCGTAAGAGGAATGGCACTTGAAGCAGATTTGATACTCGCGCTCGGCGGTGGTCATCCACTTGAAACTGGTCGGCGCGCCCAGAACCGTCCACTGCGGGTCTACGCCCGTTGAGTCGTAGACTTCCTGCTGCGCGGCGGGCGCGGAGATCGTTCCGCCTAAAGCGGTGCGTGCGGTGGAATGCGGCGCGTGGCAGTCTTCACATTCAACATGGCGTTTGGGGACGCCAAAGTCGCCGCCTGCTTTTTCAGACACGTTATGAATATTGACCGAGCTGGAAACGCCATGCGAGAAAAAGCGCGTGACCGTGTTCGTTTTCGACGTAAACGCGGGCTGGACGTTCGTTCCCGTTCCGCCCGAAGTATGGCAGGCAAAACAAACCTGTTCCTCACCGGTCAATTTGCGCAGCGACGAGGATTTGGCGGTATGGCTGCGATGGCAGGTGGCGCACTCGTCGGTTGTGGCGCTGGCGAAGTTATTATGCGGCTCGCCCACAATAGGCGTAGCCGTGACGGGTCGCGCCGCCGGCAGCGTAGAAGTGGGGATGTATAACGCTGTGGGCGTAGGCGTGGGCAGCGCGTCCAAAGCCTGCAAGCGGACTTCGTCAATATAGATTGTGACTCCGTCTGCAAACGCGCCCGTCTGCCCCGCGCCGATGATTTGCACCCGCGCCCCATTGACTTTGGAAACCGTGTCAAGGAAACTGACGGGAACGCTCAAAGTAGTCAGCGTGGCGGAAGGTCGTCCTTTGAGCGGATCAAGCGGCGAGGGAATGACGTACTGGAAGGTGTAAACC
>JAQTWR010000170.1 GCA_028689195.1 Anaerolineales bacterium
GCGACTTTGCTGATTGCGAGCATAAGTTTTTATCTTTTGGAAAAGCCCATCATCAACTTGAAAGATAAACTCTTCCGCGTTGCCGCATGAGCGCGGCGCGCATTGAGTAACTTTAGAAATAGCCGACAATTTCCGTATCCGCCGCGCTTAGCGCGTATAATCGAAAAACCATGGGATTCGCAGACTTACACATTCACAGCATCTACTCGCCAGACGCAACGACCACCGTGCGCGCAATTCTCAAGCAAGCCAAAGATTCAGACTTGAACGTAATCGCCGTCACCGACCATGATGAAATCCGCGGGTCGCTGGAGGCGCACGCGCTCGCGCCAGAATACGGGGTCGAATCCATTCCGGGCGCGGAAATCAGCACGAAGGACGGGCATCTTCTCGCGCTATGGATTCGCGAACTTCCGCCGAAGGGCTTATCCCTTTTGGATACGCTGCCCCTAATTGGAAAACAGGGCGGCATTGCCATCGCGCCGCACCCATTCAATAACCTGCCGAGCAGCCTTACAATGGAAGCGGTCGTTGGGTCGCTCGCCAATCCGCGCGCAAAGGCGGTGCTAAAAGGGATGGAAACGCACAACATGAGCACGCAAGCCTTCGACAGCGTGGCGCAAAAATTATCCATTTACCTGCCGCTGGCAAAACTTGCCTCCAGCGACGCTCACATTTATTGGGCGATTGGCGCGGGGCGCACTGAATTTCCCGGCGAGACCGCGCAGGATTTGCGCAACGCGCTCGAACGCAACACCACCGTCCCCATTCCGTATGAAGACGAGTTTTCCGCGCAAGCCGCGCTCAGTTGGATGCGCCGTATCACTTTGAAAAAAATGGGGTTCGTATCAGATACGCCCTCCGCATCGCAGCCAATCAACACGCAAAGAATGTCCCAGTCTTTTATCGGCAAGATGAGAAAAAAATAGAGAATTCCTGTAGCGCGACATTAATGTCGCGTTACTTTTTTTATAAACCCAGGGGTATTCAGGTTGCGCTCGAGCAAATAAGTGAAATACGATTGCATAAGAACTTCGGTCTCTTTTTGAACTTCGGGAACGGGACGCGCGCGCGAAGCGTCTCGGTAACTTGATCTTTGGAAGTGGCGCAGATACTTCAACGCCTCGATGGATATTTTCATCAGGTTTGGGATTCCCTCCCCGCAGCGCGGGCAGATCGCGCCGCCCGCGCTCGCTGAAAAATATTGGTCTTCGGGCAAAATCTCGCGTCCGCAATTCGCGCACTCGAACAACTGTGGGCGGAATCCCACATGATCTAATAATCGCATTTCGTAATATCGCACCGCCACCCACGCGTCGGATTCTTTTTCGAGGCGTTCCAACGTTTCGGTAAGCATTTTGAATACGCCGGGATTCCCGCCGTCGTCTTCATATACAAAACGGTCAAGCAGTTCGACGATATACGAAGCGTAGCCCGTCTTCATCAAATCTGCGCCAATGCCCAAAAATGCGTTGACGGTTTCGGCTTGCGTGACGATCATCAAGTCGCGTCCTTTGGCGAGTTGTAAATTGACGTAAGTGAACGGCTGCAAATGTCCCGCTTTGCGCGATGTGATTTTGCGCGCGCCTTTTGCCACCACGCGCAACTTTCCCTGCTCGCGCGTGTAGAGCGTAAGCAACTGGTCAGCCTCGCCCCAATCTTTATGGCGAAGCACAACGGCGGAAACGCGGAAGGAATGAAAGGCGGGCATGGGAGAAGGCGTAAAAGTAAGCAAGTGTACAAGAAAGCAAGTAGGCGAGGATAAGACCTATCTAATGTCAACAATAGACTTCTTGCATAAGTCAAAAACAAGCAAACCTTTGCCACAGATTTCACGGATTTACACAGATTTTTTTTGAATTCATCTGTGAAAATCTGTGTAACACCAACGCTGCGCGCAGGCGCAAGTATCCGTGGCTAAAAATACTTTTGCAAGAGGTCAAATAGATAAAAAAAACAAAACCCATTAGCCGCGAATTTTCACAGACTTACGCAAATTCAGTTTGAAAATCCGCGAGAATTCGTGAAATTCGCGGCTAAAATTCTTGAAACAGGATTAACCATTATTCACGTTATCTACCTGTTTTCTTGTCTACTTATAAAAGATGTTTCGGCGTGAAGGCTTCGGGCAATAATTCGTTCACGGTCATCTCTTTTTGCAAGTGACCGTCGCCGTCTGCGATGAGGACAATCGTATCCAAACCAAATTCCGCCATCACCTGACGACATCCGCCGCAGGGAGAGCCTCCGTTATGGGTTGCGACGACTATCGCCTCAAACTCGGTCTCGCCTTCGGAAACCGCTTTGAAAATGGCGACGCGCTCGGCGCACATGGTATGCGGATACGCGGCGTTCTCGATGTTTACGCCCGTATAGATTTTTCCGCTTTTTGTGCGCAGCGCCGCACCGACGAAATAATTCGAATATGGCGCATACGCGCGTTTACGCGCTTCATTCGCAAGGTCAATCAAATATTGAAATTCGGATTTATCCATCAATCACACTCATTTACGATTTAGCGATTTTTTTAATCGCGCGCGCGGGCATGCCCACCACGAGCGTATCATCTGGGACGTTTTTCGTCACCACCGCACCCGCGCCTGTACGCGAGTTCCTGCCGATTTTCAGCGGCGCGACCAGCATCGTATCCGAACCGATGAAAACATTTTCGCCGATTTCGGTGGGATGCTTCTTCTCGCCGTCGTAATTGCAGGTGATCGTCCCCGCGCCGATGTTTGTGTTTGCGCCAATCTGCGCGTTGCCGATGTATGAGAAGTGTCCCATCTTCACGCCGTCGGCGAGATAGGAATCCTTCACCTCGCCGAAGTTTCCCATGTGAACGTGGTTGCCCAAATGCGCGCCTTTTCGCAGCCGCGCAAAGGGACCGATGTCCACGTCGTCGTCCAATACCGCGCCTTCCATTACCGAAGAAAAAACTTTGCAGCGCGCGCCAATTTTAGAATCGCGGATAATCGAATTGGGACCGATCACGTTCGCTTCGCCAATTTCGGTTTTTCCGTGAATATAAGTATTCGGCATAACGACCGTATCTTTGCCAATGGTCACGCCCGCCTCGATATATGTCGAAGCGGGATCAATCATCGTCACGCCGTTCAGCATGTGCTGTTGATTGACGCGCGCGCGCATCGCAGATTCAACCTCCGCGAGATGAACGCGCGTATTCACGCCAATAGTCTCTTGAATATCGTCCATCACCATCGCCTGAACCGATAAACCGTCGCTGACGGCAATTTCAATCAGGTCGGTTAGATAATATTCGCCTTTTTTGGGATTCTTCGGGATGCGCCCCAGCGCGCCCCATAACCAATTCGCGTCAAAACAATATCCGCCCACGTTTAGTTCTTTGATGAGTTTCTGCTCTGGCGTGGCGACGTAATCTTCCACAATGGCTTGCACGCCGCCGTCTTCGTTACGCACAATGCGACCAAATCCGCGCGGGTCGTCCGCGACGACGGTCAGCATCGAAATCGCGCATTGATTCGCGCGTTGTAAATCCGTCAATTTTTGTAAAGTCTCGCCGCGCAGCAAGGGCATATCTGCATAACAGACGACAACGAGGTCGGTGTTTCCTTTGAGCAAAGACTCGGCTTGCATTACGGCGTGTCCCGTGCCGAGTTGCGGTTCTTGCATAACCGTTTGCGCGGAATCGCCGAGATATTCAATCGCCTGCTCCGCGCCGTGACCGACGACCACAACGGGTTTCTCCGTCGTGGATTGTTTGATCGCCTCCAGCGCGTGCCAGATCATCGGCTTGCCCGCGACGGGATGCAGCACCTTCGGCAGATTCGACTTCATGCGCGTTCCCTGTCCTGCGGCGAGTAATACTGCTGTTACTTTCATAGAATTCACCTCGTTATTACACGGGGAGCAAAATCGGGAGATTTTGCAGTCCAGATATAACCAAAGCAGGATTTACGAAGCGATTATGCCGCGCAAATCCTGCTTTGTAGTTACCGCATAGCGGTAGAAAAGAAATCCCGCAAGCGCGGGGGAGTGTGGCTGGGGTACCTGGATTCGAACCAAGATCCACAGCTCCAAAGGCTGGTGTGCTGCCATTGCACCATACCCCAGTGCGGACGCGATTGTATCACAACTTTTTTATTTTCCATCGTCTGGAAGCAAGCCCAATTTGCGGGCTTCTTCCAATGAAATGACTTCCGAATTAACCGGTTTACTGCCGTGTTTTTCGACGGCTTGATTCCAAAAATCATCCGCGTTTACGTCAATTTTCTTATCGGCGGCGCCCTTCAAGAGTTCAATCATTTCAAGAGAAGGAAGAGCCTCCAAAGCGGCTTCGGGTCTGCGGATGGTGGGAACGGGCGTAGCGGCGGAAACAGCGGCGTGATTGGTCGTTGCCGCGCGCAACTCGCCTGTTGCGCCAATAGACTTCAACGACTTTTCCACTTCGACGCGCAGCGCCAGCATGTTCCCAACCGTTTCTAGCACGCGCTCTTCAGAGGCAAGCCCCGCCCCGGCAACCATCAAAGCGTACAGCGGGTTGATGGGAATGAAAAGCAGGTCGTAATCGCCGCCGCTGAAAATGTGATGCGAACTCAACGTTTTCTGATTGGAATATTTTGCGACCTTCAAACTGGCGTTATGAATCGAAACCAATACCGAAATAAGCGAAGCCTCGACGCTATCATCGCGCAATTTGCCGGTGCGCGCCTGAATAAATCCGCTTTGATTAATCAAGAACACGACGTCCGCGTTAATATCCTGCCTGAAGTTAGTGAGCAGGTCTGAGAATTTGAGGGGACGTTCCTCTTTTATTTCTTCGGATTTTAATTCGGAGGCAAAGATTGTTTCCACAAACCCCAAACCGCGTTCCACTGCGTCGAGAAAATCCGCCACAGAAAGCGGCTTATCGAAAATCGCAAACGCGCCGGCGTTGATCATCTCCTGGCGCGCTTTGCGTTCGCTCAACCCGCTGATGAGAATCACTTTCGCCTCGGGATGGCGCGCGCGGATTTTGTGCATCAATTCCACGCCAGACATGCCGGGCAATTTGTAATCGGTAACCAGCAGGTCTATTTTGCGGCGCGACGATTCAAGCAGGGCTTCTTCGCCCGATTGCGATTCAAATACTTTGAGATTCGCATCCTTGAGCGTATCCAGCGAAGAATGAAGAAGCCGCAAAACTTCGCGTTGATCGTCAACCAGCAAAATATTATGTTCCATAGCGACCCTTATTTTACCATCCAACATGCAACCCAATGATCGGGCTTCGCCTCGCGGAACTCGGGATCCTGCTCCGCGCAGATTCCCTCCGCGATTGGGCAGCGCGGATGAAAGCGGCAGCCCTTCGGCGGATTCAGCGGACTCGGCACATCGCCTTTCAAAATTTGACGTTCGCGCTTAAGTCGCGGATTTGGAATTGGGATGGCGGTCATCAGCGCTTTGGTATAAGGATGCAGCGGCTCGCGGAAGAGATCGTCGCGTCCGGTCAATTCGACCATTTTGCCCAAATACATCACCGCCACGCGATCCGAAATATGTTCGACCACGCTCAAGTTATGCGCGATGAAAAGATAAGTAAGTCCGAATTCGTTTTGCAGGTCTTTCAAAATATTCAACACCTGCGATTGAATGGATACGTCCAGCGCGGAGACGGGTTCGTCGCAGATAATAAAATCGGGACGCAGCGCCAGCGCGCGCGCGATTCCAATACGTTGGCGCTGTCCGCCTGAAAATTCGTGCGGATAGCGGCGCGCGTGATAATCTTCCAAGCCCACTTTTTTGAGCGTGTCAATCATCAGATCGTAGCGTTCCTGACGCGTGCCGATGTTGTGAATGTGCAGCCCTTCCATTACGGCTTCGCCAATCGGCACGCGCGGATCGAGCGAAGCGTACGGGTCCTGAAAAATAATCTGCATGTTGCGGCGCGCGCTCTTCAGTTCGCCGCCGCGCAACTTCAAAACGTCCCTGCCGTCATAAAAGACAGAGCCTGAAGTCGGCTCGATCAATCGAAGCATGGAACGCCCAATGGTCGTCTTGCCGCAGCCCGACTCGCCCACCATGCCCAGCGTTTCGCCTTTCTTCACGTTGAACGAAACGTCGTCTACCGCTTTGACCCAATTGACCACGCGCTGCATCAACCCCGCGCGCACGGGAAAATATTTCACCAAATGCCGCACTTCCACTAAATCTTTTTTACGCATTTCCGTTGGTTCGCTCATGTTCATCGGCTCCAGATTACTTCGCCGCCAAAGGCGCGGTA
>JAQTWR010000171.1 GCA_028689195.1 Anaerolineales bacterium
GGCGAAAAAGCCTTCATCGAGTGGTATCACCAAAAGGCGTATACCGTCTCGGCGCAAACGCTTTTGAGTTACGTCTCAGCCGTCCCGAGCAGTTTAACTTCGGCGGATTATTTAATGAGTACGGCGCGCATTTACGAGCGCGGCGGAAAAACCGAAGAAGCCCTGCAAATTTGGGCGCGCGTCGCCAACGAATATCCAAACACAGAGCAGGCTGCCAGCGCCGTTTTTTTGATGGGCGTGATTTACTATCGCAACGGAGACGCAGCCTCCGCGCTGGCTTCTTTCAATCGCAGCCTCGCCGCGTCCATCCTCAAAGAGGATAAAGCCCGCGCGTATTTGTGGATTGGCAAAACGCAGCAAAAACTTGGGGATAACGAATCCGCGCTGAACGCGTGGCGCGACGCGCAAACCCGCGACCCCGGCGGATATTACAGCGAACGCGCCCGCGATTTAATTCTGGAGCGCGCTCCCTTTACTCCGCCAATATCCGCCAACCTTGTAATGGACCTCGCCTCCGAAAAACAAAGCGCCGACGCGTGGATGCGCCTGACGTTCAACCTGCCCGCCGAAACCGACCTAAACGGATTGGGCGCGCTGGCAAACGACCCGCGCATCCTTCGCGGAACGGAGTTATGGCGGCTCGGCAGGTACGAAGACGCGCGCGTCGAGTTTGAAAATCTCCGCGCCGAATTCGAGACGAATCAAAACGCCGAAAACAGTTATCGCTTGACGAATTATCTTTTGGAAATCGGCTTGTACCGCCCAGCGATTCTTGCCGCGCGCCAAACGCTGACCATTGCGGGACTGAACGAACACGCCGAGTCGATGATGGCGCCGATCTATTTCAGCCATATTCGCTACGGCTTATATTATCCAGACCTCGTCATCCCCGACGCGCAAGCGAACAACCTCGACCCCTTATTTCTTTACAGCGTCATTCGGCAGGAAAGTCTCTTTGAAGGTTTTGTCAATTCAAACGCGGGCGCGCGCGGATTAATGCAGATCGTCCCCTCTACCGGCGCGGATATGGCGGCGCAGCTCAGTTGGGTCAACTATAACGAGAAAGACTTGTACCGTCCCGAAGTCAGCGTGACGTTTGGCTCGTATTATCTGGCGCGGAATCGCAACGCGCTGGGCGGAAATCCCTACGCGGCGCTCGCCGCCTACAACGCGGGACCCGGCAGCGCCTTGCAATGGAAAGAACTCGCGGGCGACGACCCCGACCTGTTTTTAGAATCCGTCCGCTTTGAAGAGACGCGCAATTACATCCGCAACATTTACGAGATTTACGCAATCTATCGGCGCTTGTATGGCTTCGCAGAATAGACTCTTCGCTTATTTTGAGAGCGTCTAAAATGATAGGCTAGAAAAAATCTTTAACCACTGAGACGCTGGAAATAAGCCCGTGCAATCAGGCTCTCTCCTTGTTTTGCAAAACTGTAGGGAGCGGCTAAAAGAATGGGCTTTCATTAACCACAAAGGCACGGAGACTCAAAGGATTCTTAGCGACTTGGCGGCTTTGTGCCTTTGTGGTTAGCCCACAAGATTAGTCGCTCCTAGACTGTATAAGGCAAGTTAATATGGTACATTTAAGCGACAAATTTGCCCTGCGCTTCTTCTGTCTTCAGAAGAAGCGTTTTATTAAGCGCGGTATAAATGAATCATAGATTAAATCCAGCCCGTTTTATAGATACGCTCAAAATATTTACAGCCATCGTAATGATTTGCCTGCCGCTGCAAGGCTGCGCGTCCGCTCCCAATTTATGGGGCGAAGACCGCTCGCCCGCTGGCAGCCTCCCCGCCGTTTTCTCGACAGCCCCCCCAACGCCGACGGCGACTTTTACGCCCACAAACACTTCCACGCCATCGCCTACGTTTACGCCCACCTTTACCCCAACCATCACCATCACGCCAAGCGCAACCCCCATTTCAATGGGAATTAAGCGCGTCATCATCATCAGTTACGACGGGCTGCGCGCAGACGCGGTAGAAGCCGCTCCCATGCAAAACCTGAAAGCGCTAATGCAAAACGGCGCATACTCCTTGACCGCCCGCACCATCAACTACGCCGTCACCCTGCCCGCGCACGCCTCCATGCTTTCGGGAATGTGCCAGAGCAAACACGGCGTAGACTGGGACGTAACCACCTACTATCGCGGCTACTCTAAAGGCGTGGATATTTTCGACCTTGCCCACGCCGCAGGCTTGAAAACCGTGATGATCGTCAACAAAGAAAAAATACGCCAGATCGCCGAACCCGAAACCACCGACGTTTACAAACTCGTCTACGGCAGCGAACCCGTCATTATGAATACCGCCATCGAACAAATCCCCGCGGGCTTCGACTTAATGTTCATTCATTTCGGCAGCGGCGACAATCGCGGACACAAATACGGGTGGATGTCTAACGCGCAGCTGCAAGCCTTCCGCGACGGCGACGCCGCGCTCGCGCAATTACTCGCCGCGCTCGATCAATACGGACTCCGCGAAAGCACGCTCATCATCGTCACCGCCGACCATGGCGGGCATGATAGAACGCACGTCGGCGACAGGCTTTATGATCTGGAAATCCCCTGGGTGGCTTACAACCCCGGCATTCGCCCCGCGCAACTGACCAACCCCATCAGCGTCATGGACACCGCCGCCACCGCCGCCTACGCGCTAGAATTGCCGCTCCAACCCGAATGGGATGGCATTCCCGTTTACGGAATATTTGGTTTGCCTGATTTCTCTGTGCATCCCGAAGATTTTAGGATTTGCAAATGATATGAATCAGCGCTTCGCAATTTTGATTCTCCTCCCGATATTTTTTCTATCCTCATGCGGATCATCAAACGCGGCTGCGCCTGCGCCAATCGTTTTCCAGCCGCCCACTGCCACCTTCACCCCAAGTTTTACCCCCGCGCCGCCCACCGAAGCGCCGACCTCTACAATCACATTCACCCCCGCGCCAAGAATTGACCGCGTCCTCATCGTCAGTTTTGACGGCTTGCGCCCCGACGTAATCATCCCAGCCAACATGAACAATATAATCGGTTTGATGCAAATCGGCGCGTACACCCTCAACGCGCAAACCATCATGCCGAGCGTCACGCTGCCGTCGCATACATCCATGCTCGTCGGCACATGCCCGTCGAAACATATCGTGCGCTGGAACGAATACGTCCCCGAAAACGGATTCGCCATCGGCGTTGATATTTTCGACCTTGCCCATGCCGCAGGTTTGCAAACGGCAATGGTTGTGGGCAAAGAAAAACTCCGACAAATCACCGAACCCGCCAGCCTCGACTTCTTTGCCTTCGTAGACGAAACCGATAAGATTGACGACCCCTATAAAATTCAAGACCTTGCCATACGGCAGGTAAAACAAGGATTCAACTTGATGTTCGTCCACTTCCCCGACGGAGACCTTACGGGGCATGAAGACGGTTGGACGTCAAAACAACAATTGAAAGCCTACGCCAAAAACGACAAAGCGTTCGGGCTGATCCTCGACGCGCTGAAACAAAACGGCTCATACGATTCGACCATCATCATCGTCACAGCCGATCACGGCGGACACGACACAACGCACGGCGAAAACATCCCCGCAGACATGCTCATCCCTTGGGTTATCAGCGGACCGCGCGTAAAGCCCGGCGCGCTGACCACGCGCGTCAACACAATGGACACCGCCGCCACCGCCGCCTTCGTACTCGGCTTGCCCCTCCCGCCCGAATGGGACGGCGCGCCCGTGCTGGAAGCCTTCGGCTTGCCCATCACCGCGCATTCAAAATCATGTCAGTAAAAAATGCGGAGAGTGTCTAACTTTGTGGGCTAAACACAAAGTCACGAAGACTCGAAGACGCAAAGAAACCTTTGAGGCTTGGCGTCTTTGCGCCTTCGCGTTAAAGAAAGCCCATCCTTTTAGACACTCCTAAAATGCGCCGCGACATAAATGTCGCGTTACGAGTGATAAAATCCCCACCGTCAATTCACTGATTACTGACTACCGACTACTGTCATCTATCAACTGGAGACTCCCATGCTCATTCACTCCTCCTCACAACTTCTCACCCTCGCAGGCGGACCGCAGCGCGGAAAAAAACTCGGCGCGCTGGGCATCATCGAAAAAGGCGCGGTCGTCGTGCGCGATGAAAAAATCGTCGCGGTCGGCGCCACCGACGAACTCAAAAACGCCTACCCCGACGAACCAACCCTCGACGCGGGCGGCGGCGTCCTCATGCCGGGCTTCGTTGACCCGCACACGCATCTCATTTGGGCGGGCGACCGCGCCAACGAATTCGAGATGAAAATGAGCGGCATGGAATACCTCGACATTCTCGCAGCGGGCGGCGGAATTATCTCGACCGTCAAAGCCACGCGCACCGCCAGCATCGAAATGCTCATCGCGCAAACGCGCCCGCGCCTGCTCAAAATGTTTGCGAACGGCACAACCACCGCCGAAGCAAAAACGGGATACGGCTTGCAAACTTCCACCGAACTGCGTTTGCTCAAAGCCCTGCTCGCGCTCGACGATGAAAGCCCGCTCGATCTCGCCATCACGTTTCTTGGCGCGCACGCCATCGCCCCCGAATACAAAGACAACCCGCAAGGCTATGTTGACGAGGTGGTCAACACCATGCTGCCGACACTGAAAGAATGGTGGCAGACGCACGCCCCGCGCCTGCCGCTTCCCTTCGTGGACGTCTTCTGCGAAACGGGCGCGTTCAGCCGCGAACAATCGCGTCAGGTTCTCGTCAAGGCAAAGGATTTGGGATTCCCGCTTAAGATTCACGCGGATGAATTCGATAATATCGGCGGCGCGGCTCTCGCGGCGGAACTCGGCGCGGCTTCTGCCGACCACCTTGTTAAAACCTCCGACGCGGATATTCTCGCCCTCGCAAAGTCCGATACCGTCGCCGTCTCGCTGCCATGCACGCCGTTTGGACTCGCCGAAAAAGATTACACGCCCGCAAAAAAAATCATCGCCGCCGACGCGCTCTTTGCCCTCGCCACCGATTGCAACCCGGGCACCTCATGGAACGAATCCATGCAATTTGTGATTGCGCTCGCCTGCCGTTATATGAAGTTGACCCCCGCGCAAGCCATCGCCGCTACTACGATAAACTCGGCGCACGCCATCCGCCGCGCCGATACCATCGGCTCTATTGAAGTCGGCAAACAAGCCGATATGCTCATCCTCTCCGTTACGGATTATCGGCAATTGGGCTATCGCTACGGGACAAATCTCGTCAAGCAAGTCATCAAGCGCGGGCATGTGTATTCGGTGGATGTTGGCTATTATCGAACGGCGTAAACTAAAAATGATGAATTAGGAGACAATATGCAAGTTGACATCATCGGCGTACCCATAGACCTCGGCGCAGACAGGCGCGGCGTGGATATGGGACCCAGCGCCATTCGTTATTCGCACTTACAAAATAAACTGCAAGAGATCGGCTACGAAGTAAGGGACGAAGGCAACATCGAAGTTCCCATTGCCGAGATGTGCAAGATCACCGATCCAAAAATGAAATACATTGACTGCATCATTCCCGTATCGCGGCGCATTGCCGGCGCGGTGGCGACCTCGGCGCAAGCGAAAAATTTTCCGCTGGTCATTGGCGGCGATCACAGCCTTTCCATCGGATCCATTCGCGGCGCGGCGCGTAATCGCAAACTTGGCGTCATCTGGATTGACGCGCACGCCGACTTCAACACCGCCGAAACCACGCCGTCGGGAAACATTCACGGCATGTCGCTTGCGCTACTCTCAGGCATAGGCGATAAAAATCTTGTGCAATTATGGGACGAATCAATTCCCGTCATTGACCCCGCGAAGATTGCCATCATTGGCGCGCGCGATTTGGATTCTGGCGAAAAGAAAAATCTCAAAGACGCGGGCGCATTGGTGATGGGCATGGAACAGAATGACCGCTACGGCATGGTCGCCGCGATGGAAAAAGCCATCGAGCGCGTCAGCCGCGACGTGGATGGAATTTATCTCTCGCTCGACCTCGACGCGCTCGACCCCGAACATGCCCCCGGCGTCGGGACTCCCGTCCCCGCGGGATTAAATCAGCGCGAGACTCACCTTGCCTGTGAATTGATCGCGGAAACAAAAATGCTGGTTGGCATGGACCTCGTCGAAGTGAATCCGATTCTTGATATTCAAAATCACACCGCCGCCCTTGCCGTGGAATTCGCTCT
>JAQTWR010000172.1 GCA_028689195.1 Anaerolineales bacterium
TTTTTTTCCAGCGCGCGAGATTGACCAACACGAAGAATAAGTCGCCCAACTCGTCGGTCACTTCGTCAATATTCTGCGCCCGTTTAATCTCCTCGATCTCCTCGCGGACTTTATCCAGCACATCGTCAATCAAACGCCAATCGAAACCAACGCGCGCGGCGCGGTCTTGATATTCCTGCGCTTGAGTCAAGGCGGGCAAAGCGGATGGAACGCCGTCTAAAATTCCCTTATCTTCTTTCTTTCCTTTTCGCTCTTTTTCCTTCAGTTTTTCCCAATTTGCCAAAACGCCGTTTACGTCGTTTAATTCCGCTTCGCCAAACACATGCGGATGACGGCGCACAATCTTGTCGTAAATATGTTTGATCACCTGCGTCATCGTGAATTCTTCATATTCATACCCGATCTGCGAATTCAAAACAATCTGCAAAAGCAAGTCGCCAAATTCCTCGCGCATAGATTCGGAATCGTTATCGTCCATTGCGGATAATGTTTCGTAAGACTCTTCGAGCAAATGAGTTCGCAGCGTTTGGTGGGTTTGTTCCTTGTCCCACGGGCAGCCGTCTTCGGGCGCGCGCAAATGGGCGACGATTTCGGCGAAAGATTCAAACGAAGTTCCCTCGCCCAATGATGGAATATATAAACATATTGAAGGTTGCAAGTCAAAAGTCAAAGGCTGCAAGTCGCCAAGTTGCTCGACCTTTGACTTTTGACCTTCGACTAAATTTATTTGATGCTCTTTCGGATATGCCGCTAATAAAACTTTTTTCACTTGCAAAGCCAACTCGTGCGAGTCGAGTCCCATAAGAAGGGCGGGAATATCCGGGGGGGCGGGAAAAACATGCACAGAAGTTAAAGTCCGCGCGTCAAGCAGAGTCAACTTGGCGGGCGGCTGAATCCGCATCACATCAAAAGCAGAGGCGATCAGTTTAAAGTCCATAGAATTCCTTAAAAACGTAATCCGTAATTCGTAAATCGTAATTCGTAAATTAATTACGGATTACGCCTTACGCATTACGGATCAGCGAAAAACTAAAGTTTGTCCTGCAAAAATTAGCGCTTGGTGTAAGTCGGCGCCTTGCGGGCTTTCTTGAGACCTGGCTTTTTGCGTTCCTTCACGCGGGCGTCGCGGGTAAGCAATCCCTTTTTGCGAAGCGCGGAAGTCCAATCGGCGTTGATGAGTTGCAGGGCGCGGGCAATGCCAAGCCGTACTGACTCGGCTTGTCCTGTCGTGCCGCCGCCGTTGACTAAAACGCTGATGTCATACTTTGCGGCGTCTTGCCCCACCGCGCTGAACGGGCGCAGGATGTCTTCGACGTCGCCCATGCGGGTGAAAAATGCGGCGCCGTCTTTTTCGTTGACGGTGAATTTTCCGCTGCCGTCCATCAAACGAACGCGGGCGCTGCCTTCTTTGCGACGACCAATACCTTCATAATATTGAGCCATATTACTTACCTCTTAATTCCAAAACTTGCGGGGCTTGTACAGCGTGCGGATGTTCGGGTCCCGCATAAATTTTCAAGCGTTTGAGTACGGCGCGTCCCATGCGGTTATGCGGAAGCATTCCCCATACTGCGTCGCGCAGGGCGCGGTCGGGGTGCTGCGCCAATTGGTCGCGCAATGAAATACTCTTCAAGCCGCCGGGGTATCCCGAATGGCTATAATAAATTTTTGTTTCCAATTTGCTGTTGGTCTTTGTGCCGGTCACGGCGACGCGCTCGGTGTTTGTGACGACAACAAAGTCACCCATCTCCACGCCGGGCGTGAAGGTCGGTTTGTGTTTGCCAAGCAGAATGTGCGCGATGCGCGCGGCAAGGCGTCCGAGAGTCTGCCCTTCGGCGTTTACTAAAACCCAGTCGCGCTGAATTTCAGCGGCTTTTGGATAGTACGTTTTCTGTTGCACTTTTATCGCTCCGTTTCGTTATCAAATCGGATCTTTTGATCCATACATTACTTCTACCAGCGTTAATCCTTGCGCGGGAGCCATGCCGGTGGGAAACTTTCCCTGCTTTGCTAAAGCGCGTTGGATGTCCGCCGCCGATAATCTTCCCTGCGCAAGGGATACTTGCGCGAAGACCAATCTTCTCACCATACGATACAAAAACGCGTCTGCTCTGACCTCGTAGCGCCACTCGCCGTCGGGCATTTGCTTCCACTCGGATTCTGTCACCGTTCGCGTCGTCGTGCCTTTCGGCGTAGTTGGCGAACCAAAAGCGGCAAAATCATGTGTGCCGAGGAAAACTCCTGCATTCTGGCTGAGCGCGTTTCCATCCACTGGCGGATGTACCCGCCATAAAAATTTTTCTCGCAGCGGATCGCGGATTGCATCGCCAAACAATCTATAACGATATTTCCGCGAAACCGCGTCGAAGCGCGGATGAAAATCTTCTGAGGCTAAAGACAGGCTGCGTACCGCAAGGTCATGCGGAAGGTTGGCATTGAGCGCGTGAAGCAATGCGTCGGCTGAGTGCGCCCATTCGAGATCAAATGCAACAACCTGCCCGGTTGCGTGAACGCCGCTGTCGGTTCTGCCCGAAAGAATCACCGCATGGGCAGACCAGTTTAGGGTTCCAAGGGCTTTTTCAAATTCGCCCTGCACCGTTCTAATATTTGCCTGTCTCTGACTTCCTTGAAAGCCAGAGCCGTCATAAGCAAGGATCGCTTGGTAACGTGCCATATTCAGTAATCAGTTGCCAGTAATCGGTTATCAGTTTTCACTCTGATGACTGAACACTGCTTACTGATCACTGTTCTTACTCTTCTACTAATTCGAGGACGACCATCTCGGCGGAATCGCCGCGGCGGGGTCCAAGCTTCATTACGCGGGTGTATCCGCCGGGGCGGTTGGCGAAACGCGGGGCAATATCGTCAAACAAACGTTTGATGAGTTGGTTATCGCCCAAGCGCGAAACCGCCAAACGACGCGCGTTGACTTTCTCGATGTCTGTGCCGTTCGCGCTGTTGCGAGCGAGCGTGATCAAACGCTCGGCGTCGCCGCGAATTGCGGCTGCTTTTGCTTTGGTGGTTTGAATACGTTCGTGCGTAAATAACTGTTTGATTAGGTTGCGCCGCAGGGCGATTCGCGCGCCCGTTCTGCGTCCTAATGTGTAACCTGCTACTGAATGTCGCATCTTAATTCTCCGAAGATGTTTGGTCTTTCATAAAGCCTTTTTCCTTCATCTTATCGCGAAGTTCGTCAAGGCTTTTCTCGCCAAAATTGCGAATGGACATGACCGCAGTCTCGCCTTTTTCCAGCAGGTCAAGAACGTCGCCTACGGTGGTGATGCCGGTGCGCTTCAAGGAATTGAAGACGCGTACCGAAAGGTCGAGCGCTTCTACGGGCGTTTCTGCCAGTTCGCTGCTCAGGCGGCTCCCCGAGGTTTCGCGTTCGACAGCTACCGCGAGCATTTCTTCATTGACGCCTGAAATATAACGCAGGTGGTCAATAAGAATGCGGGCGGACGAGCTCAAAGCGCGCTCCGGCGAGATTGTGCCGTCGGTCCATATCTCTAAAATCAATTTGTCGTAATTGGTGCTTTGCCCAACGCGGGCAGAAGCGACGTCCCAATTAACGCGCTTGACGGGGCTGTAGATCGCGTCCACCGGTAATTCCCCGATGGGCATGTGTCCCGCGCGTTCATTGGCTGGCGAATAACCGCGTCCGCGCTCGACCATGAATTCAATATCGAGTTTGGTTTTGGGGTTATCCACCGTGAAAAGATACAAGTCAGGATTGACAATTTCGATCTCGGCTGGCGGGACAATATCCGCCGCGGTGACCGTTCCTTCGCCGCGCACTTCGAGGTGCATACGCGCGCTGTCTACGCCATCCATCTTGATGCGGATCTGTTTGACCTGCAGCATGACTTGGATCACATCCTCGCGCACGCCGGAAATGTCGCTAAACTCATGCAGAACATCCGCCACGCGCATAGAGGTAATCGCAGTACCCTCCAGAGAGGAAAGCAAAACACGGCGCAGGGCATTGCCCAAAGTAACGCCGTAGCCGCCTTCTAGGGGGCTAATTGTGAATTTGCCATAGTTTCGAGCTTCTGCTTCGCGCTCGATCTTTGGCATAACCATGTTCGTGATGATACCCGTCACGGTTCACCTATCCCTTATCTAAGGCATCGGGTTGGAGGAAATTACGCCTCCGCCCCGATACGTGTTGGAGGATTAGCGTCTGGAATAGTATTCGACGATCAATTGTTCGTCGAGACTTCCGTCAATTTCGGCGCGTTCGGGCATGCGCGCAAATGTGCCTGTCATATTCTTAACATCGCGGTTGAGCCAGCTCGGAGCGGCGCGCTTCTCGGCATACTCGTTCAGTTCTTTGAAGTATGTCAATTTGCTGGAGCCTTCGCGCACGGTAATTGCATCGCCTTCGCTGAGCAACATGGAAGGCACGTCGGTGCGGCGCCCGTTCACAGTGAAGTGACCATGCGTCACAAGCAGGCGGGCCTGCGAACGGCTGGATGCAAAGCCAAGTCGAAAGATCACGTTATCTAAACGCGACTCAAGAATCTGCAAAAGATTCAACCCCGTCAAACCTCGGCGAGTGATCGCAGTATCATAATAGCGGCGGAACTGGCGTTCCATTACGCCGTAGATACGGCGCGCTTTTTGTTTGGCGCGCAACTGGCGGGCAAAGTCGGAAACGCGCCCCGTGCCCATGCCCTTACCGCCACCCCGTCCCGCAGTACGACCATGCTGGCCGGGAGCAAAATTGCGCTTTTCAAAAGCGCATTTCGGCGTGAAACAACGCTCGCCTTTTAAGAAAAGCTTTTCGCCTTCGCGTCGACAAAGTTTACAAACTGGACTTAATGATTTAGCCATAAGTAACTACCTCAACCTGTTACACGCGTCGCTTTTTCGGAGGGCGGCAGCCATTGTGCGGCACCGGGGTAATATCCGAAATCGAGCGTACTTTCAAACCCATTGCCTGCACGGCGCGAATTGCGTTCTCGCGCCCAGGACCGGGTCCTTTTACAAATAATTCCACTTCCTGCAAGCCCAATTGTTGAGCGGCTTTCAAAGCCTGCTCAGCGGCAAGGCGGGCGGCAAATGGGGTGCTCTTGCGAGAACCTTTGAAACCAGCGGAGCCAGCAGAGCCCCAGGCAACAGCGTTGCCTTCGGTGTCTGTCACGGTTACGATGGTGTTATTGAACGAAGCAAAAATATGCACCTGTCCGGAGGATAAGGTGCGCTTCCCTTTTTTCGCGCCAGAAGCGCGGCGGGTAGAACGAACACTTTGAGCCATTTTTCTTTTACCTTTCGGACAAGACTACTTCTTTGCGCCCTTGCGACGACCGCGACCGGCAACCGTTTTCTTGGTACCTTTGCGCGTGCGCGAGTTCGTTTTCGTACGCTGACCGCGTACAGGGAGGTTGCGGCGGTGACGCAAACCGCGATAAGAGCCGATTTCAATCAGACGCTTAATGTTCAATTGAACTTCGCGGCGCAGGTCGCCTTCAACCTTATAATTTTTGGATACATATTCGCGAATGGCGGAAACTTCCGCTTCGCTTAAGTCTTTGATGCGCGTGTCAGGATTGACTTTGGTATGAGCCAAAATCTCATGAGAACGCGTCAGCCCGACGCCAAAAAGATACGTCAAGCCGATTTCAACCCGTTTATTACGGGGCAGATCAACACCTTCAATTCTCGCCATAGGTCACCACACTAACCCTGTCTTTGTTTATGTTTTGGATTTTCGCAAATAATGAATATGATTCCCTTGCGTCGAATGACTCGACACTTGGAGCAACGTTTGCGAATGGAGGGCGAAACTTTCATAATAATTCAACTCCTTGCTTGCTGGTTGCTGCCTTAATTTGACAGCCAAAGGTCTGATTATACTGGTTGTTTTTCAATACGTCTATATTTTTTATACGGCAATCTGCATGGTTCACAGAACAGTCAGGATGAGAGGATCTCCTTCGGTGACGGCGACCGTATGTTCAAAATGCGCCGTCAAAGAACCGTCTGCAGAAACAACCGTCCACTTATCAGGCAGGACGCGGGTTTCATGCGTCCCGATTAGCACCATTGGCTCAAGCGCGATGGTCAATCCGGGTCGGAGTAATAGCCCGCCGCCGGGTTTGCCAACATTCGGCACTTGAGGACCTTCGTGCATTTTGCGCCCGACCCCATGTCCCGTATATTCCCGGGTAACGTGAAGTCCGCGGCTTTC
>JAQTWR010000173.1 GCA_028689195.1 Anaerolineales bacterium
GTATTGCGCCGCAAGCGCCGCGTCGTCGTCAATATCATAAACGGAGAGGCTGACCTTCCCGTCAACCGCGCTGATCTCGCTCAACAACTGCCGCGTCTCATTACAATACTCGCAGTTCTCTTTCGATCCAAAAAAGAGAATCTGCACGGGGTTGGTCAAGTCGGCGAACGCTTCCTTGATCTGCCCAACGACTTGTTCGTTCAATAATTTTTCCATGTTTTCTCCAAAAAAGTTTTGACTTACAATTTTTAGATGCAAACGGGGTAATAAAGTTGCATCCGTTTTTGTCTCTGATGTATACTTTCGACGCGACTTTTTGAAACCCACGACGTCCAATGATTAATTCAACGCCACACGATTTTTCGATAGAAGCCCTGCGCGCGGGAGATCGCGCCGAATTTGCGCGGATGGTGGATTCTTACTCCGCGCCGATTTATCGTCTTGGATTGAAAATGCTCGGCGGCGCGCAGGACGCGGAAGACGTCCTTCAAAATACGTTTCTAAACGCGTTGACTCATCTCCCCGATTTTGAAGGACGCTCCAGCATATCCACATGGCTGTACCGCATCGCCGCCAACGAAGCGCTGATGTTGATTCGCAAACGCAAGTCGAACGTCAACCTCGAAGATTTGCAAACCGACGCCGACGACGACAATCCAATGCCCGAAACTTTTGTGGATTGGAGCGCGCTGCCCGAAAACGAATTATTGACGGGCGAAGGCAAAGACGTCATCAATGCCGCAATTCAAAAACTATCGGAATCCCTGCGCGTGGTTTTCATCCTGCGCGACGTCGAAGGCTTATCTATTAAAGAAACCGCCGAGATATTGAACTTAACGGAAACCAATGTCAAGACCCGTCTGCTGCGCGCGCGCATGGCTTTACGCGAACAGCTCTCCGCATATTACGGCGAGCGGACGACTCAAAAGGAAAATCAATGAACGACCATGACCGCAAAAATTGCAAAGCGCTTTTAGGGACGTTGTCCGAATATATTGACGGCGAGCTGCCCGCCGAGTTGTGCGCGGAAATCGAGAAGCACCTCGAAGGCTGCGAGAATTGCCGCGTTGTATTGAACACCACGCGCCGCACCATTGACCTTGTCCACGCGCCCGCCGACGAGGGCGTCCCCGACGATGTGCGCGAGCGTCTCTTCAAGAGACTCAACCTCGACGATTATTTACGCCCAATCAAATAATAGACTTCTTGCATAAGTTATCTGCTATAAAACCACAAAACCGCAAAGGCACGAAGCCGCTATTCAGGTTAACCTTGATTGGTTTACTTTTGATTGTGTCATGTTGAATAAAATCTCACAGCACGAAAAGAAACGCCGTTCAAAGCGAAAGGAACAAAAGATTCAGCCACGAATTACGCGGATTATCACGGATGAATTCAAAAAAAATCTGTGTAAATCCGTGAAATCTGCGGCAAAGGTTTGCTTATTTTTGACTTATGCAAGAAGTCTTTTGGCATTTGCAAGAGGTCTAATAGACTTTATCGAAAATTAGTTTGGGACGCAGAAGAAAGAGTTTTGGAATTCATAAAATTACTTGGATATGTCGTTCTGAGCGACCAAAGGGAGCGAAGAATCTCGTTTTTGACCGGAGCCTTCTTCGCTAAACATAGAGATTCTTCGCCGCTTCGCGGCTCAGAATGACATGATGCAGTGTTGGTTCGATATTTTCAAAACACTCTATTAGGCGTCTCCTACTTTTTTTGTTTCTTCAACGCAGAAAATCCAGACGAAATCAATGTAAACGCAATAGTCAAAATAATTCCGGCAAGGACGAGCGTTCTCCAATCCAACGCCTGTTGGATTCCCGTCTGACCTGTCGCGGTATATGTTGTCGTGTTGGTTGACGGCAGCAAACCAAAAAGCGAAGTATTGGTATTTGTATTGTTTCTTTTCCACGGCGGACCGCCCCCGCCGCGCGTGATGGTCGCCACTTCCGGCGCGGTCGCTTCCCACTGGCGGATAAATCCCACAATGGCTTGAATCTGCACTTCGCTCATGCGGTCGCCCCAGGTGGGCATGGCGGTTCCCGGCACGCCGTTGGTGATAATTTGCTGAATGGTTTGGTCGGATTTATCCACGAAAAATGATTTGACGTTGAGCGACGGCGCGCGCGGCGTGCCTTGACCTTCAGGTCCATGACAGCGCGAGCAATTCGCCGCGAAGAGTTGACTCCCCAACGCGATGCTTTCCTGCGTCGTCGGGATTGGGATATTCGGCGCGGGAATCGTCCCTGCGGGAATTTCCTCCCACCGCTTGATCATCGTCACCAGCGCGGAGATTTCCTCCGGTTGGAGCGTGTTGCCCCAACCAGCCATCAGCGTGCCTGTATTTCCATACGTTATCGTGCGCGTTAAATCTTCGGGCAACTTCTCGCGCGTATCAAGATCGTTCAACGCGGGCGCGATGCTTGTGCCGACTCCATCCGCGCCGTGACAGGCAACGCAAGTACCCGCGAATATTCGCACGGCGGTTTGCAGCGTCGCGCCATCGGGGAGTTTGGCAATCTCGGCGAGCAGGGCAGGATCGGGGTCGGTAATAAACGGGACGAGGGGCGCGAGTCCCAAATTAATTACGCGGTCGCCGGTTTTATTCCAATCGCCATATTGAACCAACAGCACGAGTTCGTCAATTTGATAAGCGCTCAATGCGCCGCCGTCTTGCATTGACCATGCGGGCATGGCGGTTTGATAACGTCCGCGCGCGATGGTTTTCTGCAATTCTTCAAAGGGCATGGTCTTGAGCGCGGGAGCGCTCAATGCGGGGACTGACGAAATACCTTCGCCGTTCAAGCCGTGACAAACCGCGCAATTTTCGGCGTAGAGCGTCATCGCTTCGTCGAGTTGAAGATTGAGGACATCGGTTTGCGCCTGCGTGATGCGCGCGGGTTCGTTGAGCATGTACAAGCCCAGCGCGGCGGCGATGATCATCGTCGCGCCGAGACCAATGAGAGATTCGATGAGATAGGGTTTTGAGTTCATGTTTGTTCCTTATGTCATTGCGAGGGCGGTGTTCTTCCGCCCGAAGCAATCTCATGAGCGGGCTAAGAGATTGCTTCGTCGCTACGCTCCTCGCAATGACGGGATGCGTGTTACGGATAAACAACCTGCGCCATGTCATACGTTTGGCGTTGGATGAGATTGCCCGTGTCCACTTTGACTTCGCCATCTTCAATGGCGAGCGCGAACAAATCCAGCGGGCGCGGCGCGGGCGGATTTTCGACTGTGCCTTGCTGATCAAACTGCGAGTTGTGACACGGGCAGATGAATTTCTGCGCGGTTTGATCCCAGGGGACGGTGCAGCCGAGATGCGTGCAGCGATGATAGACCGCGAGGAATCCGCCGTCGCCAATGCGGACGATGTAAAAACGTCCGTTGGGGATGTGAGTGACAGAGTTCGCGGGGAAGTCATCCACCAAGCCGGCAGTGATGACAGAGCCAAATTCGCCTTCGGCTAAGCGCGGTTGAAGATAGGCGAGGAAGACGCCGGCGGTTTCGAGCGCGGCGACTCCGCCAAAGAACGCCCACGCAATTTTGAGAAAGTCACGGCGGGAGAGGTTGGGAGATTGAGTGTCAGTCATGGGGAAGTCCAGTAATTGGTAATTGGTAATTGGTAATTGGTAATTGGAGATTGACGGCTATTAGACTATGTGACTATTTGACTAATGAACTACAACGGGCATATTCCACGGGAGGTAAAGGCTCATGCCGGGTCCGCGGAAGTAGATTCCAATTAGGGTGAGGACAATAAACGCGGTAAAGAGAAAGGCGGCGTTGAAAAGCGCGCGTTCTTCGGTATCGGCTTGGAATTTTTTGGCAATCCAATCGTCGAGGAAGATGACGGGAAGCAGAATCACCGCAAGGGGGATGAGTCCGTTTGAGATGAGCGTGTTCCACGTCGGCAGCCAGAGCGTCCAATTCAATACGTATTCATCAAGCAAGACCCAGACGGGCGTGGCGATCAATGAAATGCCGATGGCAAGCGCTGTGAGATATCGTCCGCGCTGCGAGCGGAAATATACGCCGACGCTTTTGAGGTTGAGATCAAAGAAGGGAATGGTGAAAATCGCGATGATGGCAAGCGACGGAATGACAATCGCGCCGATCAATGGATGGAAGTGCAGCAGCAGTTCTTGAAGTCCCATGAAATACCACGGCGCTTTGGCTGGGTTCGGGGAAAGCGCGGGGTTCGCAATCCCTTCGAGCGGAGCGGGGACAAACATCGCGAAGAGGAGAATCGCCGCGCTCCATCCGAGGGCAAATATAAATTCGCGGTTGACCAGATGCGGAATGGTGGTCACTCTTTCGGGTTTGGGATCGTCCAATTGTTTCGATGATTTTGGAAGAGTCAAGCCGCCGTCTTTGCGCACGCGCCAAAAGTGATAGGACATCAGCCCGAAGATGGCGAGCGGAATAAACGAGATGTGCATGGAATAAAAGTTGAGCAGCGTATTCGCGCCCACTTCGGGACCGCCCAGAACGAGCTGCATGAGCCATTGTCCAATGAGCGGAATGTAACTGATGATGCTCGTGCCGACGGTGATTGCCCAATATGCAAGTTGATCCCACGGCAGAAGATAGCCCGTGAAATTCGCGCCGACCACAAGCAAAAGCATGACGACGCCGATGAGCCAGTTCAGTTCGCGCGGCGGACGATACGCGCCCGTGACAAACACGCGGATAAGATGAAGGACTGCGACCACAATAAGCAGGTTCGCGCTCCAGTGATGCAGGTTGCGAATCAATTCTCCAAACCAGACGTTTGAATTGATTTCGAGAATATCGAGATACGCCTGCGGCGCGGCGGGCGTGTAATTGTTGATGAGGATGATTCCTGTTAAACCGAGAATGGTCATCAGCAGCGCGGAAAGTCCGCCCAGCCCCCAGGTATATGTCCACTTCATCGAGTTGACGTCCGTCTTTGCGGGATGAATATGCAAAACGAGACTTTCCATCACCATACGCATACGTCCGCGCTCGTCGGCGGGAACGCCGTCGGGAGTCAGGCGGTTTCTCATTCGTTCAAAGATAGAAGGTTCGGGTTTGGGTGTTTGTTCGTCCATTTTGTTTTTCCTATAATGTGATGGGGAAGTTTTATCAAGTCAAGTTGACGGGCGGAAAAAGAAAACGTGAAGGTTTGGTAAAGATGCGCGTATGTCATTGCGAGGGCGACAGCCCGAAGCAATCTCCCGGTGGATTGTCGGTGATTGCTTCGGGTCGGTATATCCCGTGAAGAACATGCGGCGCTGCTCGACCCTCGCAATGACGTCTTTTTCAAGTCTTGAAGCGATATTTACAATCCCTTTATATTGAAAAACTATCATGCAGACATCGTAAGCCGCATTTGGAATGCGACCGATAAACAAGGAGAACAACATGTTAAACAATTTCAAAAATATTTTGGTGGGGATTTTAGCGGCGGTGGTGGTCATCGCCATTGGCGCGAGCGCGTACAACGCGTTTGCTTCATCGGGTTCGCCCGCTTCGATTTTGCCCAATGCGTCCAATACTTATGGACAAGGCAACGGCGGTAATGGAAATGGAAACGGCGGGCAAGGACAAGGCAGCGGCGTGGATATCGCTTCCATCCCCGCTTCGGATGTGAGCGCGGAAGAAGCCGCCGCGCTGCTCTTCATGCGCGAAGAGGAAAAACTCGCGCGCGATGTATACAATCAAATGTTCGCGCTGTGGGGAACGCAGAACTTTCAAAATATCGCTGCGAGCGAACAGCAGCACATGGATCAAATCAAACTGCTGATGGATCGCTACGGTCTCGCCGACCCCGCGCTCCCCGCTGGTCAATATGCGGACGCGAACCTGCAAGCCTTATACAATCAACTCATCGCGCAGGGTTCCGTCTCACAGGCAGACGCGCTCAAGGTCGGTGTTTTGGTTGAAGAAACCGATATCAAAGATTTGCAAACCAGAGTCGCGCAGACCGACAATGCCGACATCCAACTTGTGTACAATAACCTGATGAGCGGTTCGTACAACCATCTCGCCGCGTTTACGGGTCAAGGCGGGAATGGGCAGCAAGGACAGGGCGGCAACGGTCAACAAGGCGGCGGTATGATGGGTCAAGGCGGTAACGGACAGGGCAACCAAGGACAGGGCGGCGGCGTTGGCATGGCAAATATCACCGGCGCAACCACTGTTCACGGCGTCGTCAATA
>JAQTWR010000174.1 GCA_028689195.1 Anaerolineales bacterium
AACAAAGGCAACGATGAGTTGGCTCATTACGCTTGCGTCTGCGGCAATATCAATGGAGTTTGAGGTAGGTTGAAATACGGCAACTGCAACGGCGACCACAACGAATACAATTCCGAGCATGACAATAATCACGGGATCAACGGATTTATTTTGATTCTTTGACATTAGACCTCGGGGGAGGTAGACATGTTTACTTCTGTACATGTCTACCTGCCTACCTGTTTACAGAACCCTATCGCTTCCCGCCGTCCCAAACGACGAAGGGCATGTTGATGACAACGCCGGGCTTTTCAATGGAGAGGTCGCCCGCAGTCTCCGCGTTCAAAACTTCTGTGGCGGATTTCAATTCGCGCGCTTTGGCTGCATCCTTCCACGCGACCAGATTCAAGCGTCGCAGCGGGGTATAGCCATCCGTGCCGGGCGGGCTATCAAAGACATCGGGTTGAAAGCCGAAAGGTCCCGACCCGTTTACGCCATTGGTAAAAACGTAGACATTCGCTAACGATTCATCCGGAACATTTGCAAGCGAAGGCACAAGCACAACAGGCGACTTCATCATGTTAGTGAGTTTTTCAGCAACGCCCGCATCCGACGCTTCGGTGTGGACAAAATAAATTTCCTTGCTTTCCGCCCATGCTTTACCAGCGGGCAGTTCGGCTTTGGCGGGTCCGCTTTGCTGCGGGGCGCACGCGGTCAATAAAATCATCGCGGCGATAATGAGGAGGAGAGAGAGTTTTTTCATTGTTTTCCTGTAATTGGTAATTGGTAATTGGTAATTGGTAATTGATTTTTTCCTAATCACTAATTACCAATTACTGAATTTAAATCTTCTGTCCGCGCAGGCGCAGACTGTTCGTCACAACAAACACGCTGCTGAACGCCATCGCGCCAGCGGCAAGCATCGGGTTCAAATATCCAAGCGCGGCGGCGGGGATAAGCACCACGTTATAGATAAACGCCCAGAATAAATTTTGCTTGATGGTTGCAACTGTTTTGCGCGAGAGATTGATCGCGCGCGCAACGCCGCGCAAATCGCCGCTCATCAAAGTTACGGGCGCGGCAGCCATCGCCACGTCGGTTCCCGTTCCAATCGCGAGTCCCACATCGGCTTGAGCCAGCGCGGGCGCATCGTTCACGCCGTCGCCAACCATCGCCACTACGTTAGACTTTTGACCTTCGACTTTCAACTGTAACTTCTTGACTTCGCTCGCTTTGCCTTCCGGTAAAACTTCGGCAAGCACGGCATCCACGCCCACTTGTTTCGCAATCGCGTCGGCGGTCTTTTGGTTGTCGCCCGTAATCATCGCAACTTTCAAACCCATGCGATGCAAATCTTCAATCGCGGCTTTTGAACTTTCTTTGATCGTATCCGCCACCGCGATAATGCCCGCGGCTTGATTATCAATCGCGACAAACATCGCGGTTTTCGCTTCAGATTGAAGACGCGCCACTTCGGATTCGAGTCCGCCTAACGATATGCCCTCAGCCTCGAACATTCTCTGGTTGCCGATCAGCGCGACTTTTCCTTCCACCTCGGCGCGGACTCCATATCCCGGAGTCGCTTTGAACCCGGAGATTTCCGCGAGCGTCAATCCGCGCGTAGTCGCCTCAGCCCAAATAGATTCGCCCAGCGGATGTTCGCTGCCTTTTTCGACAGACGCGGCGAGGCGTAATAACTCGTCATCTGTGATTCGTGATTCGTGATTCGTGATAATATCCGTCACCGCCGGTTGACCTTTCGTGATCGTTCCCGTTTTATCCAAAACAACCACGTCCACTTTTCCAGCGCGTTCCAAGGCTTCGCTGGTGCGGAAGAGAATTCCAATTTCAGCGCCTTTGCCTGAGCCAACCATCACAGCCGTCGGCGTGGCGAGTCCCATCGCGCATGGACAGGCGATGACCAACACGGCGACCATGTTTATAAGCGCGCGCGTGAAGTTATCAATATCCGCGTTGATGGGCAATGCGGGTCCAAAAAAATACCAGCCCGCAAAAGTCAGCGCGGCGGTACCAATCACAAACGGGACGAAGATCGCGGAGACCTGATCTGCCATTTTTTGAATCGGCGCTTTGCTTCCCTGCGCGTCTTCGACGAGTTTGATAATCTGCGCGAGCGCGGTTTCTTTTCCAACTTTGGTCGCTTCAAATTTGAGCAAGCCAAGTTTATTGAGCGTCGCGCCAATCACCGCGTCGCCAAGTTTTTTCTCGACGGGCAAAGACTCGCCCGTCAGCATGGATTCGTCAATCGTACTGCGCCCCTCGACGACAACGCCGTCCACAGGGATTGTCTCGCCGGGCTTGACGACCACCACATCGCCCACGCGGACGTCATCGGCGGGCACTTCAATTTCCGCGTTATCGCGAATGACGCGCGCGGTTTTGGCGCGAAGCCCCATCAATTTTTTGATCGCTTCCGAGGTGCGTCCCTTTGCGCGCGCTTCTAGGAATTTTCCAAGTTTGATGAGCGTAATGATGACTGCGGCTGTCTCGTAATAGACGTGCCCCATCAGCAAGCCGAATGTGATTGGCAGCGAATAGAAAAACGCGGCGGACGAGCCCATCACAATCAATACATCCATGTTCGCGGATTTATTGCGCACGGCTTTGAACGCGCCGACATAATATTGCCAGCCCACATAAAATTGAACGGGCAGCGCCAGCGCAAGCATTAACCATCCAAACCACGGCTGCGCCTCGCGCATTCCGTCCATTGCCTCGCCCGTATAAAAAAACGAGGGTAGCAAACTAAAATCTTTGCTCATGGAAAGCACAAAGAGCGGCACGGTGAAAATTAAACCAACAATGAGCAAACGTTTTTGCTCGTTGATCTCATGTTCGCGCGCTTTGGCTTCGGCGTCTTCCGCTTCGCCGCCGAGTTCCATCGCCTCAAAGCCGGCGGATGCGACCGCGCGGCGCAACTCGGCTTGCGTGATGATGGTGGGAATATATCTCACGCGCGCTTTTTCGTTTGCAAAAGTCACCTGCGCTTCGAGAACGCCTTCGAGTTTGGCGAGAGATTTCTCTAAACGAGTCGCGTCGTTCACGTCAGACAAACGCTTGATAATCAAATCCGCTTCGCCGGTGGCAATTCCATATCCCGCGCGATTGACGCGCGCAATGACCTCGGTCAAGCCGAGTTTGGAAGCGTCGAAATCCACCGTAGCGCGTTCCGACGAAAGATTCACCACCGCGCTTTCCACGCCGTCGAGTTTCTTGAGGTTACGTTCAACCGTTGCGACGCAGTTCGCGCAAGTCATACCTGTAATTGGGAGTGTTAATTGTTTGGTTTCAGTCATTTTGATAATTGGAGGTTAGTAATTGGTAATTAGAGATTGGGAATTACCAATTACTAATTGCCAATCTCCAATCTCTGATCTTACAACGTAATCAGCCCTTCGGCGGGATAATTGATCTCAGCCAGCAGCGCCTTGATTTTCTCTTCGCTTGCGGGCGCATCGAAAGTAATGACAACCTTCTTGCTTTCGATTTCTGCTTTCACAGATTGAACGCCCTGCAAGTCGGCGACTTCTGTCTCGATTGTATGGGTGCAATGTCCGCAGGAAATCGCGGGGACGGAATAGGTAACTGTAGTCATGGGAATTCTCCTTTTTTGATTTTAGATTTTTGCTAATTACGAAATACGTAATGCGTAATTCGTAACAAACTGCCAACTATGCAACTATCAAACTACACAACTATCTAAACTTTTGTAGACATCTCGAATACTTCGGTAATTTCCTTTAACACGCGCTCGCGTTCCTTCTTGTCGCTGCCTTGAATGGCGGTAATGACGCATGAATTCAAATGGTCTTCGAGAATTCTCGAACTCACCTTGTTGAGCGCGCCCTCTATCGCCTGTATCTGACGGATGACGTCAATGCAGTAGGCGTCCTCCTCCACCATGCGGATCACGCCGCGCAGGTGTCCCTCCACCGTTTTCAATCTTCGCAAAGTATTGTCGTTATCCATAAGTTCCTCTGGTCTCCAGATAAGGCTTGCCGCGTTCTTCTTATCCCCCCCCATGGGGGGTGGGATAAGCCGAATATAAGCATATCGTCTAATTTTGTCAAGCCAGAAATCTCGTTTGACAAAGAGGTAAAATCAGGGCATGGATATTCAGCCAAAGGACTTAAGACGGGTCGTTGTTTTTCAAAACGCGACGGACGATGATCTGCATCTTATTTTACAAAACAGCATCATGCGTCCCGTAGAAGAAGGCGGGTATTTTTTCTTTCAGGGTGATGCGGCGGAGTATTTATACATCCTCGCCAGCGGACAGATTAAACTCATGCAGTCGAATCCAAACGGGCAGCAAGTGAACCTGCGGACGATTTATCCGTGGCAGATGTTCGGTGCGCTGGGGGTTGTCCGCGCGGTAGCAACCTACCCCGCAACCGCGCAAGCGCTGGAGGATAGTTCCGCGCTTGCCATCAAAAGCGATTTCCTGCATGAGATGCTCGCCACGCGCCCGTATCTTTCTTTCGACCTCATGCATTTGATGACTTCCTACATTCAAGAGATGCAATCGCGCTATCGCGAGCTCGCCACCGAGCGCGTGGAGCAGCGAATCGCCAACGCGCTGATTCGACTCGCGGGGCAATCGGGGATTAAGTTGAGTCAAGAAAATGGAATCGAGTTATCTTTCTCACGGCAGGATGTGGCGGAAATGACCGGCGCCACGCTGTACACCGTCAGCCGTTTGTTGAGCAAGTGGGAACGCAAGGGAATTATCCAAACCGGCAGGGAAAAAATTCGCATTCTCCAGCCGCATGAATTGGTACGCATCGCCGATGGACTCGACAAAAAATAACGCGCCCGAAGAATCGCCCTCGAATAGTTTATGTAAATCTTGCGGGTTGTGCTGCACCGGACATTTATTCATCTGGGTCAGACTCAACGCGCCGGAATTGAACCCCGCGCAAGCATTGGGATTAAATGTGATTCGCTCCGATCCACGCCAGCGCGGATTTACGCAGCCGTGCCCGCTGTGGCAGGAAGTTTGCACGGTTTACGCATCGCCAAATTACCCGCGCTCGTGCCGCTCTTATCAATGCAAACTGCTCAAGGATATGGCGGAAGAATTAATTCAACTGCCGCAAGCATTGACTCTGATTGAACAAGCCAGAGAAATGATCGCCGAACTGGAATTACGCCTGCCAGCTTCACCGAGTTCAAATTTCCGCGAGCGGCTGGTCGGATATATCGAAGGTTTCGAGGAATCTACGGGGGAAGAATTGAGATTGAAGGCGAACGCGCTTATTTCCTTTTATGAAAAATATTTTGGCGCCAATGATTTAATTGACAAGCCAGAGTCTGCGCCTGATTAGAATTTAATTTTCTATCCGCGAATTTCACAAAGAAGCGCGAATCCAATCGGCTTTTTAGCGACATTTCGTATTCTTCGTGGAAAAGTTTGCTTCGGTATCGCGGCGCGTTATTTGCGCCAGCGCAAAGACAGCATGGGGGAAAGGCGGTATTCTGATGTTCATCATGAACAACAGTTTGAAACTTTCAGAAATCAGCGTGGAAAATATTTTGAAGTCTGCGCCCGAGGCGCCGAGATTTTTTCTCGATTGGCGCACCAACTGCGTGGGTTGTAATTTCGCGCGCTTTTGCTCGATTCAAGATGTCGTCAACAGTTATCAATTCGATGAAAAGAAATTTCTGGAAGCCATACAAAAACTGAACGTTCAAAAATCTTAATCAGGAGAACAAAATGAAAATTTTCGCCAAAATTCTTGTCACTGCCATGCTTGCCGCAATTTTTATCGCCGCTTGCGGAGCGTCGCAGCCTGCGGGTACGAAATCGTACACCGAAGCAGAAACCACCGCCGCGCTTGAAAAAGGCGCGTGCGGAACCTGTCACATCATCCCCGGCATTCCCAATGCGGCGGGCGTCATCGCGCCTGATCTTTCAAACATCAACATGATGGCGCAGGATCACATCAAAAGCGGAAGTTACACGGGCAAAGCCAAAAGCGCGGACGAATATATCCGCGAGTCGATTCTCGACCCAAATATTTTCGTCGCGCCGGAATGTCCCAACGCGCCATGCGCCGCCAACGTAATGCCCGCCACGCTCAAAGATTTACTCAGCGCGGATGAAACCAGCGCAATTGTGAGTTATCTCAACGGGCTGCCAAACCACGCTTACGGAAGTTCTGCCGCCGCAGCCGCAA
>JAQTWR010000175.1 GCA_028689195.1 Anaerolineales bacterium
CGAATACCTTTCAGAGTTCGCCAACCCCGAAGATTTGCAAGCCGAAATGATTGACATTACCGAGTCGCTGCACAACACGAATCTTCAACGCGCGGATAGAATGTCAATGGCGTTTGGATTGGAAGCCCGCGTTCCTTTTCTGGACGTTCAATCTGTTTCTCTCGCGCTGGGTTTTTCTCCCGCGTGGAAAATGCACAACGGGCGCGTCCCCAAACATTTGCTGCGTCAGGCTTTCGCAAACGACCTGCCCGAAAATATCGTCAACCGCCCCAAGCAGAAATTTTCCAAAGGCGCGGGGTCGTCCGATTTGCTCGCGCAACTCGCGGAAAGCGAAATCTCGGACGCCGAATTTGAATCCGAATCCGCGCGGCTAAAGAAAGATTGGAATTACGCGCTACAAAACAAAGAAGCCCTGTATTATTACAAGACCATCCGCGAACATTATGACGACGCGTTTTTGTTTCATACGATGGGTCACAGCAGAAGTTTATAACTCTGGAGTCCATCGCCTTGCCGCCAGACTCCATCTCGGAGGTTTATGTTTGACTGGTATCTATGGGTTGGGCTGCCCCTGCTCGTCTTCTTCGCCCGCGTAACGGACGTGACTCTCGGCACGATCAGAATCATCTTCACTTCGCGCGGCAGGCGGCATATCGCGCCGCTGCTCGGCTTTGTGGAAGTTTTCATTTGGATCACGGTCATCGCGCAAATCACAAAAGGCGCGCATAACGTCGTCGCTTACCTTGCGTATGCGGGCGGGTTCGCCGCCGGCACATATATCGGCATGTTCATCGAAGATAAACTCGCGATGGGGATGCTGGTGATCCGCGTCATCATCCCCGAACGCGTTAAAGACTTGACGGCAAAACTGCGCGAAAAAGGGTACGGCTTCACCAGCGTAGACGCGCAGGGTTCGCAAGGACCCGTAAAGTTGATCTACGCGGTCGTCATGCGAAAGAACCTGCCGGAGGTCGCCAAGATTATCCAACAAATCTACCCCAATGCGTTCTTCACCGTTGAAGAGTTGCGCTCGGCGGAACATGGCGTTTTCCCGCGTCCCGTTTCGCCGCGTCCGCATGACGTATTTTTTGGGAGAAAATCAAAATAGTTTAAGAAAAGGTATTTGCTATTCAAACATGACAAACTTATTAAAACAACTCTCCTTTCTTTATGGAGAAAATCAAGCCTCGCAATTGTTTCCCCGCGTAGAGAAACTTCTTGCGGGTTATCGCGCGCGCATCCCCGCGCGGGATGGAGAAATCACCGAACGCGATTCCATCCTCATCGCCTACGGAGATCAAGTTCAATCGTCAAATGAAAAACCGCTGCAAACGCTCGGCGCGTTTTGCGAAGATTATCTAAAAAATATCATCGGCGGGATTCACATCCTGCCGTTCTTTCCGTGGACTTCGGACGACGGCTT
This sequence comes from Anaerolineales bacterium, assembly GCA_028689195.1. GTDB lineage: Bacteria > Chloroflexota > Anaerolineae > Anaerolineales > Villigracilaceae > Villigracilis. The sequence goes on from JAQTWR010000175.1 coordinate 1,424, forward strand.
TTCGGTTGTGGATTACCGCCAAGTAGACCCCGCGCTCGGCGGCTGGGCTGACGCGACTTCCATGCAAAAGAATTTCCGCCTGATGTTCGACGGCGTGATCAATCACATCTCGTCGCAAAGCGAATGGTTCAAGGGATTCCTGCGCGACGATCCGCGTTACCGCGATTATTTTATTACCGTAGAAGGCTCGCCCGATCTCTCGCAAGTGGTTCGTCCGCGCGCGCTGCCTTTGTTGACAACCTTCAAAACGGCGGCGGGCGAGAAGAAAGTTTGGACAACCTTCAGCGCCGACCAGATTGATTTGAATTACGAAAACCCCGAAGTCTTGCTGGAAATCCTCGATATTTTATTGATGTATGTCGAGCGCGGCGCAGACTTTATCCGCCTCGACGCGGTTGCCTATCTGTGGAAGGAAATCGGCGCGACCTGTATTCACCTGCCGCAAACGCATCATGTGATTCAATTCCTGCGCGCCGCGCTGGACGAGGTCGCGCCGCGCGTTCAACTCGTCACCGAAACGAACGTGCTGCACGCGGATAATATTTCCTACTTTGGCGATGGAACGAACGAAGCGCAGCTCGTCTACAACTTTGCGCTGCCGCCGCTGACCTTGCATACCTTCCGCGCGGGCGACGCGCGCGTATTATCGAAGTGGGCAAAGACATTAACGCCGCCGTCCGATAAAACGACGTTCTTCAATTTTCTCGCCTCGCATGACGGCATTGGATTAAATCCCGCGCGCGGAATTTTATCCGATGAAGAAATTGACGCGCTGATCAATCAAACCCGCGAACACGGCGGATTGATTTCCTACAAAAAAAACGCGGACGGTTCGCAAAGTCCGTATGAGATGAACGTCAACTATTTCGACGCGCTTTCAAACCCCAACGGCGGCGAGCCGCTGAATTTGCAAATTGATCGTTTCATCGCCGCGCAAGCCGTGATGCTCGCGCTCGTCGGAATGCCCGGCGTTTATTTTCACAGTTTGTTCGGTTCGCGCGGATGGCTTGAAGGCGCGGCGCAAACGGGGCGCAGCCGCACGATCAACCGCGAGAAATGTCAAATCGAAAAATTGCAAGACGAACTCGCGGACGAAAATTCTTTGCGGTCGAAAGTATTCGCGCGTTTTCGCCGACTATTGAAGGCGCGAAGCGGCGCGTCCGCGTTTCATCCGCATGGGACGCAAAATATATTGGACGTTCATCCGTCTGTCTTTGCGGTCGAGCGCGTCTCGCCCGACGAGAAATCCCGCGTTTTGTGTTTGCACAATGTCGGCAATCGTAAAATAACCCTCGGCGCAAATTACAATTCAGCGACCGACTTGCTTACGGGGCGGTCGCTGAATATTTCAAATATTGCGCTCGAACCATATCAAATTTTATGGGTAAAACTATGAATCCATCTTCGCATAATATCGGTTTTATCTCGACCCGTTTTGCAGGCACAGACGGCGTTTCGCTCGAAACGGCAAAATGGGCGACCGTGCTGGAGCGGCTGGGTCATCGATGTTTTTACTTCGCGGGCGTGTGTGATCGCGGCGAAGAAGTTTCTCGCATCGCGCCCGAGGCGTTTTATCGCCATCCCGAAATTGACGCGCTTAATCAAATGGCGTATTCGGGCAGTTGGACGGTTACAAAAGAGGCGCGCGCGGCGCATCCTGAAATGTCCGATTTGCATAAGGATTTTTTTTCCATTTATGTGCGCCCGCCGAAAATGACGCGCCGCGTGAACGAATTGAAAGAATATCTAAAAGACGAGTTGTATAAGTTTGCGCGCCAGTTTAGTTTGGAAATTCTCGTCGTCGAAAACGCGCTGACGATTCCGCTTAACCTGCCGCTGGGACTCGCCGTTACAGAGTTCATCGCCGAGACGGGGTTCCCCGCCATCGCGCATCATCACGATTTTTATTGGGAACGCCAGCGTTTTCAAGTCAATTGCGTCGGCGATTATCTCGCGGCGGCGTTCCCTCCAAATTTGCCGTCCATTCGGCATGTGGTCATCAATTCGATTCAGGCGCAGCAGATCGCTTCGCGTCATGGCGTGACCTCGCGCGTGATTCCTAATGTGATGGATTTCGACTCGCCGCCGTCTAATCACGACCCGTATACGCAATCTGTCCGCGCGGATTTTGGCATTGGCGACGGCGAATATTTTTTCTTGCAACCCACGCGCGTCATTCAGCGCAAGGGAATCGAACACGCCATTGAACTTGTGCGCCGCCTCGACCTGCCCGCAAAACTCATCATCTCGCATGCTTCGGGCGACGAAGGCACGGATTACGAGCAGCGCGTGCGCGAATACGCTCACCTGCTCGATGTAACCGTGCGCTTCGAGTCGGATCAAGTGCAGGATGAGCGCGGAATAACCAGCGACGGCAAAAAGATTTACACGCTCGGCGATATTTATCCTCATGCCGATTTGGTTACTTATCCGTCCAGCATCGAGGGATTTGGCAACGCGTTTCTCGAAGCCGTCTATTACCGCCGCCCGATTCTGGTGAACAACTATTCCATTTATGAAGTGGATATAAAGCCCAAGGGATTCCATGCGGTATGGTTTGACGGCTACATTGACACAAACGCGCTGGACGCCACCCGCTATATTCTGCAAAATTCCGCGCTTGCAGAGGAATGGGCTGAAACAAATTATCAACTTGCAAAACGCTATTTTTCGTTTACCGTTTTGGAACGCCGTTTGCAATCCATCCTCGCAGATTGTTTAGGACAACAAATATGAACATCGCTATTCTTCATTACTCGGTTCCGCCCATCGTTGGCGGCGTGGAAAGCGTCATCGCCCATCATGCGCGGTTGATGTCCGCCAATGGACATTCTGTGCGGCTCGTCGCGGCGCGCGGCGAATCGTTGAGCGCTCAAATTCCGCTGATTCAAATTCCGCTCGCGGATTCGCGTCATAAGCGCGTGGCAAAAATGAAAGAACAATTGGATCGCGGCGAAGTCGCCGTTGATTTCGAATCGCTGCGCGACGAACTGTCCCGCGAATTGCAAACCGCCTTGGCGGGCGCGGACGTTTTGATCGCGCATAATGTTTGCTCGCTCAATAAAAATCTCGCGCTGACCGCCGCGCTTCATCAACTGCATATCAATAAAAAACTGCCGCGATTAATTCTCTGGCATCACGACCTCGCATGGACAACGCCGCGCTACCTGCCCGAAATGCGCGACGGCTATCCCTGGGATTTGCTCCGCGTCGATTGGGGCGAAACCGCGCATGTCGTCGTTTCAGAATTGCGCCGCGCCGAACTTGCGGGCTTGATGAAAATTCCGCCTTCTTCGATTCGCGTGATCCCTAATGGCGTGGATATTGCGCGGTTTTACAAACTTGAGGCGCTCACTCAAAACCTATTGGAGCAAACGCATTTGATGGACTCCGCGCCGATTTTGCTGCTGCCCGTGCGCGTGACCCCGCGCAAAAATATCGAACTCGCGCTGCGCACATTGGTCGAACTGCGAAAGCAATATCCAAACGCCGCGCTCGTTGTGACGGGTCCGCTTGGTCCGCATAACGTCAACAATATTAAATATTTCGAAAAACTTATATCCCTGCGAAAACAATTGGGGTTGGAAGGCGCGGCGCACTTTCTCGCAGAACTGGCGGATTCCTTTTTGCCCGACGAGGTCATCGCGGATTTTTACCGCGTCGCCGACGCGCTGATCTTTCCCAGCCGCGAAGAGGGATTCGGCATCCCGTTGATCGAAGCCGCGTTCAGTCATCTGCCCGCCTTCTGCGCGGATATTCCCCCCCTGCGCGAGTTGGGACTGGCAGACGCGATATTCTTCTCGCCCGACGAAGACCCCGCGAAAATCGCGGAACTGATGATTGACTATTTTCAATCCGCTTTACCCGCGCGGCTTGCCATGCGCGCGCGTTTATCCTTCTGCTGGGAAGCGATCTATCGTCAATATATTGCGCCAATATTGTAGCGCGGCGCTTGCGTCACGCTGCTTAACAGGAAATTCTTATGCAAAAACATCCCGAATTTATTCCGATTCATAAAGTATTGATTCCCCTCGTCCATGATGGACCCGGCTTGGAAGCCCTGGAAATTGCGCGGCGCTTGGACGCGGAAGTTGTCCTCGTGGGCGTGGTGGTCGTGCCGCAGGGACAATCGTTAAGTACGGGCGCCATCCCTGCGCGCGTGCTGCGAAAAGCGTTGCGCCATTTTGGAAGAGACAAGCGCATTACCGGAAAATCGCAGATTATTGTTTCTTACGAGCCGTGGAACGAACTTTCGATTCTTTTACAAAAAGAAAGACCTGATTTGCTGTGCTTGGAATGGGACGCTCATCTTACCGCTTTGGGCGTGACGACCGATGAAGTCTTGACCCGTCCGCCATGCGATATTGCGCTGGTGCGCGGCAAATTGACCGCTAAACCGACGCAGATTCTCGTCCCCGTCAGGGGCGGTCCTCATGCCGAGTTGGCGGTGCGCGTGGGCTTGGGGCTGCATCCAAAGGGAGTCACCGCGCTCCACCTCCGCAAACAGGACGATCCCGCGGCGGGCAGCGACGCGCCGTTCAAGGGCTTGGAGCGCGTCCTGAAACAAATGCCCGAAGTGCTAAAGCAATTTGAGGTTACGGACGAAGCGACGAATTACGTTCTCGAAAACACAAAACATGCGGACGTGATTATCGTCGGCGCCACCACGCAGCCCGTCGCAAGTTTTGTGTCGCTTGGACAATTTGCAGATCGCATTTTGAAC
>JAQTWR010000176.1 GCA_028689195.1 Anaerolineales bacterium
CAAAACATAATCCGCTGCGCGAAGCACTTCGGGATAGGCATCTGCCACCGCGACATTCCAACCTGCGATTTCAAAACACGGCAGGTCATTGAGATCATTGCCGATGTAGATAACCTGCTCCGCGCGGATTTGCTTACGGTCGAGCAGTTCCTTCAACACCCGACCTTTATCCTTAAGTCCGACATTGTGAATCGCCTCGACGCCCATTTTTTTCGCGCGCGCCAATACGACAGGATTCGGTTCAGACGAAAGGATCATCAACTCGATTCCTTTTTCGCGCAGGGTTTTGATATGCATGCTATCGCTGCGCGACGCGGAAATCATCTCGCGCCCATCTTGGTCTGTGATGACAAGATTATCCGTCACCACGCCGTCAAAATCACAGACGATTAACTTCACGTCTGCGGGCATGGCGCGGCGCGGCTTCGCAGGCGAGACCATCTCCAGTCCGCTGTAGACTACGGCTTCGTATTTTGCCCAATCGGGCAGCGTGTCAATGTCAACGGTGTAATTCGGGTCAATGGTCAGCGGGTAGATCACATCGCCCGTCAGCGAATTTTTCTTCGCGATGGTCGAGACGCGGATCGCGTCAATGTGTCCCGTTTGCCAATACACAGGCGGAAGAATCTGGCGCGGCGCGTTATACGGCTCGGCGATTCCTTCCACTTCCAGCAACGGATTCAGGGGTTTGTTTTCGCCGTTGAATCGCCACATCTTGAAGGGATTCTGCGCGGCAGGAACAACTCCGCGCACGCAATCAGCGTCTTTGTGATTGAGCAAAATTTTAATCGCATCATCCACCATATTCACTGGGCGAATTGGCGACGTGGGACGAAGTTGAATCACAATGTCAGGATGATAGCCTTCGATCTCTTCTAAAAACTTCAGCGCATGTTCAAAGACGGGCAGGTCGGTGGTCTTATCCTGCGCGAATTCGGCGGGACGGAGGAAGGGCGTTTCCGCGCCCCACTCGCGCGCAACTGCCGCGATCTCTTCATCGTCGGTGGAGACAATCACGCGCGTCACAAGTTCAGATTGTTTTGCCGCGGCGATGCTCCACGCGATAAGCGGATAGCCCGCAAAATTGCGGATGTTCTTACGCGGAATTCCTTTCGAGCCGCCGCGCGCGGGAATGAGAGCAAGAATTTCTGTCATATATTTACCGTAGGGGCGGGTGTAGGGGCGAGGTTACCTCGCCTCTACCACAAATAATCACCACGCCGTCCACCCGCCATCCACAACGACATTATTACCAGTCATGTATGATGAAGCGTCCGAAGCGAGGAAGAGCAACGCGCCGTTCATTTCGTCCTTCTTCGCCATGCGACCCAAAATCGTTTTGGCGGAATAATTCTTAACAAAATAATCTTCGTGGTTGTTGAACACGCCGCCGGGAGTGAGCGCATTCACGCGGATTTCGGTCTCGGCATAATAGGCGGCGAGATATTTAGTAAAGCCCATCACGCCCGCTTTGGTGGTGGTGTAATACACCGGCTTGAACGCCACGCGCTTACCATCTTTGATGTAAATCCGCTGGTCGGGGCCATTCAGTCCGTACGTCGAACAGATGTTGATAACGCTGCCCTTTTTTCCTTGCGCGTTCATCTGCTTGACACACGCCTGCGTGACGAGGAACATGCCCGTCAGATTGACATTGAGCGCGGCATTCCACTGTTCGAGCGGATAATCTTCAAACGCGCCAGGGGCAATGCCTTTCGCCGCCGCGTCAGGATCAAACTTCGGGTCGAGCGCCGCCGAGTTGACGAGAATATCCAGCCGCCCGAAATTTTCCACGACGGCTTTCACCATCGCGTTGACGGATTCGGGCTTGGTGATGTCGGTCGCGACGCTCATCGCCTTGTAGCCGCTCTTGACGAGTTCATCGGCGACTTTGACGGTGGCTTCGCCGTTAAGGTCAACGACGGCGACTGCCGCGCCTGCTTCGGCAAGCGTTTTGCAAAATTCCTTGCCGAGCAAGCCTACTCCGCCTGTGACAACTGCCACGCGGTCTTTTAAACTGAATTTGTCGAGAATGGTCATGGGTAAATTTCCTTTATAGACCTGACAGGTTTTGAAAACCTGTCAGGTCTGATGTTATGGAGCCGTATAAATTTTATCGCCTTGCGTTTGGAGCGCAAGATATAAGCCTTTAGAAACTTGGTCGTACACTTTTTGCGCTTCCGCTGATTCTGATCCAGTATCAAACAACGCAAGGACAGCCTTGCCAGATAAAACGTCTTTTTGCAGGAGCGCTACGCCTTTTTCGAAATTTCCACGCGGCAAACCTGTCACTGAGTCCACGAGATCAGGAAGGACGAGGGCGGGATGGTCAGCATGGAGATAGACCGCGCCGGGCTGGTTGGTGTAAATGCGCGTGTCGGCGGGGAGTTTGGCGAGAAAGTCCATTGCTTTAGAATCATACCACTTGAAGGAGGCGAGACCCTGTCCGCCACCGAGGTGGAGCGCTTGGGCGGAGGCATAGGTTTTGGGGATGGATAGGAAGAGAATGGATAAATAGAGAATAGCGACAACTATCGTCATTGCGAGCCGCGATAGCGGCGAAGCAATCTCCCTACCATTAGAGGATTGCTCACCTGCCCTAGCGGGCGACGCTAGGGTCGCCGTCGCTACGCTCCTCCTCGCAATGACATGATACAAAAAGTAAACAAGCAACACAAACAGCGACACATATACAGGCGCAAGGATTCTCAACTTGAATTTAGTCGCTTGGTCAAAGAACAACATGGATGAAACAATAGAAGCGAGATAGCCAAAGATATAAAGTCCATTGGCGAAGGATAAAACTTCAGGCATGGCGCTGGTTGGATGGAAGAATTTTTTCAAGCCTTTGGTTGCAATCCAAACCAAGATAACGAGAGCAATAAGCGCGACAAGAATAAAAAGCGACGTCACGTCTTTAACCATTGCGCGGCGCAAAGATTCAACAGGAACAAGAAATTCGGAGATGTTGTAGATAAATGAATTAATATGTTCTTCGGTCAGCGGGTGATAGACAAAAGTGCGATTAGTGGCGTTATCGGTGACGAGTTTATTGCGAACGCTCCACGCCAGCGCAAGCGGAAGAAAACCAACAAGGAAAATTCCCGCGCTGGTCAGGCGTTTTTTCCAGTTGTCCTGTAAAAGAATGAGGGCTAATAAAAATGTGGCGAGCAGGGCAAGTCCCGCGTAACGGGTGAGATAGGCGAGGGATGTGAGAACGCCTGCGGCAATGAGCCAGCCCTCACCCCTGCCCCTCTCCCACAGGGCGAGGGGTTTATGACTCCCTTCTCCATTTGGGAGAAGGGTTGGGGATGAGGGATATTTTTCAAACGTCAAAAACGCGGCGAGGGTGAAGAAGATATACAGCGGCTCGCTCATGGCGACGACGTGGACGTCGAACAATGAGTCGTTGATGAGGAATAAGAGCGCAAGCGCAATCCCCGCCAGTTGCGATTTGGTCATCCGCCAGCCGATGACGCCAGGCAAAAAGATATTCGCGCCAAAGAGAAACGCGACCAAAAATCGCGCGGCACGGAGCGGGTCCATGCCGCTGAGTCCGATGAATGCTAGAGTGATTGAAAAGACGGGGGGAAAGTGTGTGACATATCCGTTGCTGGCGAGATAGGCTTCGCGGTAGCCTTGTCCGCTTAAGATACTGCGCGCGCCTGCGACGTATGCAATCGAGTCATCTGATAAGCCCAGCCCTTCGGGAGTCGCATAGAGGACGAGGAAAATTCCAGCGAGGGCAACCAGAATGAGGGTAGGAAAAAACGCGCGTTGTTTGGTCATAGAAAAAAACATCGTCATTGCGAGGGCGATGCTCTTCCGCCCGAAGCAATCTCCCAATCCAGCAAGGAGATTGCTTCGCCGCTATCGCGGCTCGCAATGACGAATAGGAATCTATTTTACAGGCAGAAGATAGCCCTGTTCTTCGAGGTACTTGACGATGATGTGGGCGTTGTCTTCGGGGGAGGCGCCGAAACCCTTGAGCGTGATTTCGGGGTTGATCGGCTGCTCGTAGGGATCATCCACGCCGGTGAAACCCATCGGCTTGCCGTCAATCATTGCCTGACGCGCCTTCGCGTACAGACCTTTCACGTCGCGCTCTTCGCAGACTTCGACGGGGGTGTCCATGTAAATTTCTATGAAGTTCTCGCCGACCATTTTGCGCGCTTCTTCGCGGGTGGCGCGGTAGGGGCTGATGGCGGCGCAGATGACAATGCCGCCCGCGTGAACAATTTCGCCCGCGACGAATCCGATGCGGAGGATGTTGGTATCGCGGTCTTCTTTGCTAAAGCCGAGTCCTTTTGAGAGATGGGTGCGAACCACATCGCCGTCGAGGATCGCGGTTTCTCGTCCGCGTTCGAGTAATAACGTTGTAAGCACGGCGGTTGTCGCGGATTTGCCCGAACCGCTGAGCCCCGTGAACCAAATTCCGAATCCCTGCTCGTGGCGCGGAGGATACATCTCGCGGAGAATTTCCGCGGTCTCGGGACGGGTGAACCACTCGGGGAGCAGTTTTCCCTTGGCGAGATAATCATCGCGGACTTGCGTGCCAGAGATGTTCGCGACTTTCGCACCCTGCGGAACATCCTTCTGCTCGACGTAGCGTTCTTCGTCGGGGAGATAAACAAGCATTTCAAACGGAACCATCTTGACGCCGAGTTCCGCTTCGTATTTGTTCATGATTTCTTGCGCGTCATACGGACCGTAGAACGGCTTGCCCGTGGAATCATTGCCAGGTCCCGCATGATCGCGTCCGACGATGAAATGATTCGCGCCATGATTGCGGCGGATGATCGCGTGCAGCAGCGCTTCTTTCGGTCCAGCCATTCTCATCGCCAGCGGAAGCAGACTGAGCATGGTGTCTTTTTTATCGTAATAATTATCAACCAACGCCTTGTAGGTGCGGACACGGGTGTAGTGATCCACATCGCCGGGCTTGGTCATGCCGACCACGGGATGAACGATCAGCGCGCCATTGACCTGCGCCGCAGCGCGTTTGGTCAACTCTTCGTGAATGCGGTGCAGCGGATTGCGCGTCTGGAAGGCGACGACGTTGTCGTGTCCCATCTCTTCGAGCATTTCGCGGACTTGCGCGGGGGTGTGGCGCAGGTTGACAAAGTCATAATACTTGGGCAGGTTGATGACCTTCATCGGTCCGCTGATGCAGACCTTGCCCCAGCGTCCCATTTCGGAAACCATCGGGTGCTTGGAATCGGTCGAGCCGTAAGCAAGCGCGGCTTCGGCGTCGGCGTCCCAGTGATAGACCTCGTCGAGAGTCATCACCGCGATCAGATCGAAGTTGGCGCTGCGCAGCGCGAGTTCCTCGCCGACGGTGGGCAGTTCCTTCGGGTCAGCCGTCAAAGTGATCGGCAGCGGGAAGAGGGTGCCATCCGCGAGACGCATTTCATGCAGCACGCGTTCGTAATCGGCTTTGCCCATGAACGTGGTCAACGGGGAGAAGCCGCCCGTGGCGATCAGTTCGAGGTCGCACATGTTGCGCATGGTGATCTTGATCGAGGGAAGTTTTCCGGCGCGCGCGATGAGTTCCTCGCGTTCCTTGCCTTCTACAACAAGATTGACCAGTTGGCCTCCATAAGGAGGAATGAGTTTTGCTTTTGCCATTATGTTTTTACTCCATTTAGATAAGACCTCGGAGGTCTAAGATTGTCACAAGCGCAAATTATACTCCAAAATTCACCCACTGAATTTTGGAAACGCATTCAGATCGTTTTTACCGAGGGGTGTTACAAAGAGTAGAAAAAACATATTCGTAATTGTAAGAAGCGGGCAGGTCTGCGCGCCCTTGTATTTGAGAACAAAACAGCAGAAGCATATCGGGGTTCTTGGACATTTTTTTTGCAACCTGCGCTGCGGATTCAAATCGTCCTGTGTTGGCGTACGCTTCAAAGACTGGAATCCACTCGGACTTGTCGCGCGGCTGGAATCCGTTTTGCGCGGCTTCGTCTGAAAGGCGCGCGGCTTCGCTCCAATCTTCTTGTTGGCGCGCGAGGGATATTTTTTGGTAGTAGTAGCACCAATCTTGCGCGGGGGGCGCGCCGAAAATTTTCTCAGGCAGCGAAATGGAAGGGTCTAAGGTTTCGATGCGCTCGATTTTCGAGTAAGG
>JAQTWR010000177.1 GCA_028689195.1 Anaerolineales bacterium
TCGCGGTGTTTTCATGGAATAAGCCCGAACGAATGGCGACCACAAAATCGCCATCACCGTTTGAGTTGATCCAGCCGACGGGAGCCGCATACCAGCCGCGCTCGAATCCTTCAAGTCCGCGCATGACGTGCAAAGCCGCTTCAGTGGGCGTTCCGCCGACGGCGGGCGTAGGATGCAGCGCGGCGACGATATTCAAAATGCTGTGATTGGGTTTCAACGTCCCCGTGATATTGGTGCGAAGATGTTGAATGTTCGGCAGGCGCAAAAGTTCCGGCGCAGAATCTATATTGAGCGATTCCGCGAGCGGGAGCATCTTTTCGCGGATTTGCTCCACGACAAAATCATGTTCGCTTTGATCTTTGGCGGAATTCAAAAGTTGCAGACCGAGCGCTTCATCTTCGGCGGGAAATTCTCCGCGACGGATCGAGCCGGCGATGGCGGCGGTTGTAAATTTTGCTCCGCTTACCGAAACTAAACGTTCAGGGGTCGCGCCCGCAAAAATTGTCGCGGGCGAAAACTCGAACATGAATCGAAAACAGGTCGGGCAGGATTCGCCGAGATTTTCCAACATGGGTGGCACATCTATGGCGCGGTTGCCTGTTATTTGCACAGGACGCGCCAATACGATTTTTTTCAATGCGCCTTGTCGAATCATTTTTACCGAACGCTCGATTGCGGTTTGCCAATCGGCGCGTGATGTTTCGTTGGTGATGATTTCATCGGGCATGGAGGGTGATGAAAGAATCGCGGATTCGAATTTGGCAAGAAAAGATTCCGCATCTTGCTTCGTGTTGCCCGACAACTGATTTACGGAAAAAAAAGTTTCCCCGCCCACGCGAATCAACGCGTAGCGCGGCAACACCAAAGCGGCGGCTGGAAACGAATCCCATGCGCCGCGCTCAGTCGAGTCGAAGAATGATCCGCCGCCAAGAAGGATGGGACGCGGTAATAAATCTGATTCGTTAGCGCAAATGATTCGCTGAAATAAATCCTGAGCCGACCGTCCAAGTTCTGTAAAGCGATTTGCGCCCTCGGCGGAAATTTGTTTGGTGATGCCAAGTCCCGCAATGGCAACAGGCGATTGAGCGCTTTCAAAATAAAAACGTTCCATGCCCGAACCGAAGCGCAGAAATTCGATCAGTGAATATGACTTGACTGGAATGGTGTAATTGATAATGCGATTCAAAATAAATCTCCGTTGGGCTACAGTAGTCCGACATTTATGTCGGCTTGCCCACGCTTTGCAATAATAATTTTCGTAATGCGGGCAGCGAGCGGACGGGGTCAGGCTCGCCGGTGTAAACCCAGCGCAGAATGATTTCATTCAACGCGCCCATCCACGCGCAGGCGGCAATCTCTGTATCCAGCGGGGGGATGCTTCCATCGGCAACGGCTTGATCGAGATTGGTTTTGATGATGGCGATAAACCTGTCGTTGACGGCGCGGCGTTTTTCTTCAAAGATGATTCCAAGTCCCGTGGCTTGCACGAAGGCAATTTTCGCCAGTCCGCGATACTGACCGAAAGTTTCCAAACAGACGCGCAAAGCCAGGTCAACGCGCGCCATGCCCGAAGTCTCGGCATTGATGCGCTCACGCAGACGGCTTTCGAGCAAATCCGCAAATTTATCCACGAGCGCGAGGAAAATCTCCTGCTTGCTTGGGAAATAAAAATAGAACGAGCCTTTGGACGTCTTCGACTCGGCGACAATGTCATCCACTTTGGTGTCGTGGTAGCCCTTCGTTGCGAAGACTTTGACCGCCGCTTCGAGGATTCGTTCGCGGGTTTCTTGCGTGGTGGTAGGTGGGTTGTCTGTCATCTTATAAACCGACTGGTCAGTCTAGCGGCGTGGAGGATAGCACAACAAAAAATCCGCGTCAAGTAGGGCGCGGATTTTGGGAAGGGTTTTGGCGTGATAAACGCAAATTGCGTTGGGGGTGTGAAAAAATACAAAACAATAGACGCGCAAATCATTTTTGCGCGTCTATTTTCTAACTACCAATTACCTTGTTACCCCAGATATTTTTCAACCAACAATTTCAATTTTTTCTTTGTCTTTGCAGGCACAGATTTTGGATTTGTGATCAACGCGCTGGAAAGCGCCTTACCGCATTCGCAGCCGCGTTCCGCTTTCAATCCGCGCGCCAAATTGCGGATGGCTTCCTGCGCGACGAGGGTATTTTTGTTTAGCGTCTGAATCACCATCTCGACCGTTACGGGCGATTCGTTTTCGTGCCAGACGTCGTAATCGGTGACGTGCGCCATAATCGCGTAGCACATCTCCGCTTCGCGCGCGAGGAAGGCTTCGGGCGAAGCCGTCATGCCGATAATGGACATGCCCCATGCGCGAAAAAGATTCGATTCGGCTTTTGTCGAAAAACGCGGACCTTCAATCGTGATGAAGTTCCCGCCGCGATGCGTCTTTGCGGCGGTTGCGCGCACCGCCGCTTCTACCTCGTTTGACAACTCGCCGCAAAACGGATCGGCGACCCCAATATGAGCCACCAAACCTTCGCCGAAGAAGGAGCGCGCGCGGTCTTTTGTAAAGTCGAATAAGTTATCGGGAATGACGATATGCCCTGGGGCGTATTCTTCGCGCAATGATCCGCACGCGCTGATGCTGACCACGCGCTCTGCGCCGAGGGATTTCAACGCGTAGACATTTGCGCGGTAGGGAACTTCGGTGGGAGTCAATCTATGCCCTGCGCCATGCCGCGCGAGAAACGCCACGCGCATCCCTTCCAACTCGCCGACAAGAATCGGCGCGCTGGGCTTTCCGAAGGGGGTGTCTACATCGTATTCTTTTGCGTTTTTCAGGTCGGGCATGTTGTATAACCCCGAACCGCCAATGATTGCCAGGGAAACATTTTTGGTCATTCTTTTCGCTCCAGTTTCTGTGTAGGCGAGACGGGCGCGTCAGGCGAAAGCGTCACGATCAAATGCGCGGCTCCGCATTGGATTTCGTCGCCCGATGTGATCACGGTCGGCATGTTTACCATCGTCTCGTTCAGCATTGTACCATTGGTCGAGGCGAGGTCTTCCAGCCACCATTGCCCGTGATGATACGTCAAATGCGCGTGGCGCGTGGATGCGGTGTCGTCGTTAAGCGGGACGTCGCATCTGGGGTCGCGTCCAAGCGTAACCTCAGGCTGCGTAAAATGTTTCAAGGCTGAAGCGGTTTTTCCCTGTCGTATCGTAAGGCTGATGCTGGGCGCGCGGCGGTTTGCGAGCGCGAACCCTTGTTTTTGAATATCCCGCCATAAGACATACAACGCCCATCCCAGAAAACCGTACAGGGCAAGCGCCGTGATTAGCCGTAAAGCTAATACGATTGGCGCGCTCATGGCTCGGGTTTTTTGAAACTGGCTGTCGTTTGATCTTTCAGGAAGGCGGTAGGGCGGTTGGAGGCTGCGCTTTCGAGCGGCGCGGTGTCTTTCAAATCGGGGCGCGGAGGGGGGTTATCCTGCCCGAAGATGAGGGCTACGCCCGCCAGAGAGATAACGTCGCCGTGGTACAGCACGCTTTGACTGGCCCGTTGTCCGTTTACAAAAACCCCGCCGGGCGAGTTCAAGTCAAAGACGACATACCGTCCTTTGATTGCGCGCAGTTGCGAATGATTGCGCGAGACGCGCGGATCGTCTATGACCAATTGATTATCCAGCCTGCGGCCGATATTAACTACGGGCAACGTCAAGGGGAATACCTTTACGCCTTCCACAATCAAAAACGCGTTTGCGGGAATCTTTTCGTTGTCTTCGTTTACGTCGTTTTCGACAGGGGCTGCATTTGTATCTGCCATGGTCTCCATCCTATGCGACGCCGCAATTTCAGCGTCGTCTAAAGATATTTTCTCGTTGGTTGAAATGACAACCGTTGGAGGTATTGTAAACCTAAACCCAGCCTCCTGTGCCGCCGCGGCGATGGAATGCAATAGTATTGCAAGTAATTGAGGATTTTGCCATTTCACCGCAGTTTGCGGGTTTAATATCAACGTATAGGCGTTGGGAGCGACGATAGAGCCGTCTTCCATTGTTTGGGCGTTGAGTTGAATTGCCGCCGCCAGTTTTTGGGCGATTACGTCTTCGGCGTTTTTATTCGGCAGCAGTTTCAATAAATCTATTTCAATCAGCGCTTGCAGTCGCGCTTCGAGGTCTTTTAGATTCATTTATTCACCTATGTTCCCTCATCCCCAACCCTTCGAGAGGGCTAGGGCAAAACCTGTTTGCAATTTGGGCAGCGCGTATCGCTTGCCTTTACTACATACCCGCAACTTTTGCAGGTTGTCGGCTGCGCGTTGCCAAGCGGAGCGCCGCACGCAACGCAAGACGGTTCGCCAACTGAATTTGCGACATGACAATATTCGCAAGTCGTCCGCCTCAACTTATCCGAAAGTTCCGCCGAAGCCCCCGCCGTGCGCGCCGCCTGCGAAATGACCTGCCAGACGCGC
Organism: Anaerolineales bacterium; assembly: GCA_028689195.1. Taxonomy (GTDB): domain Bacteria; phylum Chloroflexota; class Anaerolineae; order Anaerolineales; family Villigracilaceae; genus Villigracilis. The sequence goes on from JAQTWR010000177.1 coordinate 4,446, forward strand.
TCGCCCAATTGCAGGTTTTCTATATCCTGGGCAATATCGTCCAGCCTGCCAAGCAAATTAAATGGATTTCGCAACGCCGCCAGCGCGCTTGCCCCCAAACTCGCCGCAACGCCAAGCCACGCCTGCTGACCCAGCTCTACCATAATGCCTTCTTCGATTCTCTGGATTGTCACCGTCATCGCGGTTTGCCCGCCCGACATCGCTCCGGGGCGCGTTCCCACCTGCACCACCATCTTGTCGCTGTGCCCAAGCGTTTGCGCCCGCAAATTCCCCTGATTGAATTCGCCGAGCAACGCCTGCGCTATGTCCGCTGGCTTTATACTTCCGTGAAAGATTTTTCGTTCCATGAACTGGATTATAATCTTGTTTGCAATTCTTCATGTATAGAGAGATTAATGAAACGATTTTGGATTTACTCCCCGATTTTTATCGTCCTTGTTGCTTTGGCTGCCTGCGGAATGCTCTTCGCGTCTTTTCCAACCGCGGCGCTGGCGCAGCAGCCCACAGAGACTCCTACGCCTCAAGGGATATATATTACCGTGTTGTCCGACGAGCCGTTCGCAAATATCCGCATGGGACCCAGCTCGTCCATTTACCCCAAGGTGGGCATTTTATACCCCGGCGATACCGCCCTCGCGCTGGGCAGGTCTCCCGGCGGCGACTGGATAAAAATCGAATATCCCGGCGCGCCGAACAACGCGGGCTGGGTATACTCTCCGCTTGTACGACTCTCGTCCGGCGCGCTGCGAATCGCGGAGCCTCCTCCAACCCCCATTCCGCCTGCCACCGCTACCATTGACCCGACATTTGCCGCGCAATTTACCATTGTCCCCACCAATGTTCGCTTGCCCACTTTTACGCCTCCCCCTCCGCTGGTTGTAACTTCTTATACGCAAGCGCCCGCATCGCTGCCCAATGATTCTGTTCCATTAGCCGTGATTATCATTGCCCTTGCAATATTGGGAGCGATAGGTTTTCTGCTGTCGTTATTTTTGCGGCGATAATATGTTTCGACGTAAAAATAAATTCATCGTTTTTTGCGCGTTGATGTGCGGCGGCTTGGCGCTGATGTTTTCTTTGCCTTTGCAGATTCCCGCCCATGCGCAGCAGCCCACAGGTTCGATTCCAACAGTCACAGGCACGCCATCCGGGGCGATTGTGGCGCTGTATCTCGACGAAGCGCATCCGCAAGAAACCGTGTACGCCGGTCCGAGTTCGTATTTATATCCCGCCGTCGGAGTTATTCTGGCGGGGCAGGAACTTCCCGCGTATGGCTATTCCGAAAATCAAAGTTGGATACAAATTTATTACCCCGGCGTGCCGGGTTCTGTCGCGTGGGTGTACGCGCCGTATGTGAAGATCGTCAAGATAGGTCCCATGCCGAAAATAAATTCGCCGTCCACGCCGACCCCCGCCTCGACGCCCATCGTAGATATTGACCCAACCTTGATGGCTGCGTTTGTCACGCCTATTCCGCCAACCCGTTTGCCTACATTCACAGCGCCCGCGCCTTTGGCAAATGCGACTTTTGCCGCTGCCAAAATAAACGCCAACCGCCTTCCAATGGGATTGTTGATTTTCTTTTTTGGATTTGTAGGCTCGTTTGGGGTTTTGATTTCTTTCCTGCG
>JAQTWR010000178.1 GCA_028689195.1 Anaerolineales bacterium
CGCTGATTCACGGCGTCAACGATACGCCCGAAGTCGCAAAGAAACTTGCCGCCTTGCTGCGCGGGCTGATGTGCCACGGCAACGCGATTCCGCTCAACCCTACCGCCGACTTTGAAGGCGCAGGCTCTACCAAAGAACGCGCGCTGTTGTTCAAGGAAACGCTCGAAGCGGGCGGAATCCCATGCACCATCCGTATGCGGCGCGGCATAGATATTCACGCGGGCTGCGGACAATTGGCGGGGGCAGAAAAGAGTAATCAGTGAGTAGCAAGCAGTTCTTATGCGCTATTAAAATTTATGAAATATCATTTGCAAAAATATATTGAGATAAAGTATAGTCAGGCAAATTTACCAAAACCTAATTACCTAACCCCCAATTACCTAATTACTAATTACCAATCTCTAATTACTTAACACGGTGAAAAACTCAATGGAACAAAAACAAAACTGGCTCGAACGTCCCATCCACCCCGCACTACCCAAATTCACAAACGAACTCGCTCTCTTTGTCATCGTCATGTTGTTGGCGCTCGTTACGCGCTTTTACGATCTCGGAACGCGAGTTATGAGTCACGACGAAAGTTTGCACACCTACTTCTCATGGCTGCTCTATCGCGGACAAGGGTATCAGCACTCGCCGATGATGCACGGTCCGTTTCAATTTCACATCATCGCATTAAGTTATTTCCTCTTCGGCGCAACTGATTTCACCGCGCGCATCCCATCCGTGCTATTCAGCATCGCTACCGTCGGCATGGTCTGGTATTGGCGGCGTTATCTCGGCAAATGGGGCGTCATCATCGCGGGCGTACTTTTAGTCATTTCGCCATACATGCTTTTCTACGGGCGTTACGTCCGCAACGAATCCTTTGTCGGCTTTTCGGGCATTGTCATGTTGTACGCCATGCTGCGTCACCTTGAAACAGGCGGCAAAAAATATCTGGTCGTCATCGCAGCCGCGCTTGCGCTACACTTCACAGCCAAAGAAACCGCGTTCATTTACACAGCCGAAGCGCTGATCTTCCTCGCGGTGTATTTCATCGCGCAGGTCACGCGCACCCCCTGGGAAAACGCCGAGAAGGATTACCGCGCGTTCATTATTTCGCTGGCGGTTGCAGTCCTGCTCGCCGCATCCGCAGGCAGTTATTGGATGTATACCCGCGACGCGGCGCCCCTCGCCTCGATTGAAACCGCCGCGCCGAGCGATCCTACCGCCATGACCGCGCCTCTTGCCGCCCCCGAAGCGGGTACTGCTTTGCCCGTTATGATCATTGCGCTGATAGCGCTGCTCGCCGTCGTGATTGCCGGAGTATTCTTATTTCGCGGCTACACATGGGAACGCATCCGCAGCGAACGCTCGTTTGATTTGCTGATGGTCTTCGGCACAATTGTGCTGCCCATGCTCACGCCGTTTCCCATCAAATTTCTCGAAAAATATCTGAAGGTTGCCATCCCCACCAGCGCGGCTGAAGTGCAAACGCTCAGCGCCGACCTGCGCGGAATCGCCATCATCGCGGGATTCTTAATCGCGATGTTCGCCATCTCTGCGGTCGTTGGCTTGCTTTGGAATAAAACAAAATGGTGGCAGGTCGCGCTCGTCTTTTGGGTTCCGTTCGCTATTTTATACACCACCGTCTTCACCAACAGCGACGGATTCTTCACGGGGACTATCGGCTCGCTCGGCTATTGGCTCGCGCAGCAAGGCGTGGAACGCGGCAGTCAGCCGTGGTACTACTACATCCTCGTGCAAATTCCCGTCTATGAATATTTACCCGCGCTTGGATTCTTCCTCGCGCTCGTCGTCGGCTTGCGAAGAAAGCCCGCGCCGCAAACCGTTCTCGACGCCGAAGCCTCGTCGGAAGACGCCAATCAAGAAGTCCTCGACATGCTCGCGGTGGAAGAACTCGACCCCGAAGAACACAACTTCCCCAACACATTCAGCCTGCTGGCATGGTGGAGCGTAATCAGCGTGGTCGCGTTTTCCGCGGCAGGCGAAAGAATGCCGTGGCTCACCTATCACATGACCCTGCCGATGATTTTAATCACGGGCTGGGCGCTGGGATATTTAATTGACGCGACCGATTGGGAAAAACTAAAAGAACAACGCCTCCCATTAACGCTCGCTACGCTTGCGATCTTCCTCGTCAGCGCGGCGGGAATGTCCATCGCCCTCGGCGGAACAACGCCTCCATTTCAAGGGAAAGACCTCGCGCAATTACAAGCCACCAGCGCATTTTTACTTCCGACCGCAATACTCATCTTAAGCGCCGTCGGGCTTGCCTATCTTTTCCGCGAATGGACGTTGAAAGAAATCAGGCATGTTTTTGTTTTGATTGTTTTCGGTTTCCTCGCCGTACTCACCGCGCGCGCGTCGTTTAGGGCATCCTACATCACTTACGACCAGGCGACTGAATTCCTTGTTTACGCGCACGGCGCGACGGGCATTAAAGAAGTGATGGCGCAGGCAAAGGAAATCTCGCAGCGCACCACCGGCGGAATGGGCGTCGCAATCGCCTACGACGCGAGCGCGCCCGATACGGGCGTTTCGTGGCCCTTCGTTTGGTATCTGCGCGATTACACCAATCAGCGTTCGTTCGATCAACCCACGCGCTCGCTGCGCGATTCGTCCGTCGTCATCGTGGACGAGAAAAATTTCGACAAAATAGAAGCCGCGCTGGGTCCGGGGTTTTATCGCATGGATTACATCCGCATGTGGTGGCCCATGCAGGATTACTTCGGTCTTATCTACGACCGCCAGCCGCAATTCCTGTTCGGCGTGGACGCGGGACTCGCCAAAGATTTGGACGCGGGTCAATTGACCAATTCAATTCTCGAAGCGTTCCGAAATCAAGGCAAGCCTTTGACCGCCAACGCTGCAATAAAAGTAAAACAAATCGGCGCCGAGTGGTTGCTTAAAGACGCGGGTTCGCAATACCAAATCAAAAACGAGCAATACGCCCTCAATATCTACGCCGACGATTTCCCCGAAGATTACGCGTGCAGCGGAATTTTTAGCGTCTTCAAGTTAAACAGGTCCAAAGATTATTCGCGCTTCTGCGAAGGATTTACAAATCCGCAGATCCGCGCGGGACTGATTGATATTTGGTGGAATCGCGATTACAAAAAATACGCCGAAGCCAAGAGCCGCCCCGACCTCACGCTGACCACATGGAGTCCTGCGGATAAAATGCGCCTCTACATTCGTCAGGACGTCGCCAAGCAAATGTGGAACTATGGCGTAGCGCCCGCCGCAATCGAATCCGCGCAAGACCCCACTGAAGGAAAGTACACGCTGCTCTCCGCCGACCTGATGTTCGACGCAGCGCAGGGGTTGAATCTAAACGCGCCGCGCTCGCTTGCCTTTGCAAAAGACGGAACGGTATACGTCGCCGATTCGCGCAATCAGCGCGTGCTGCATGTCGACATGGAAGGGAAAGTTCTGCATCAATGGGGAACGTTCGCAGACGGAGTCAGCACGCCCGTTGGCGCAGGCACATTCAACGAACCCTGGGGCGTTGCGGTCGCGCCTGACGGTTCAGTCTATGTGACAGACACATGGAATCACCGCATCGAAAAATTTACGGCGGATGGCAAATTCCTTACCGCGTGGGGAATCTTCGGTCAAGGAGAAACGCCCGAAGCGTTGTACGGTCCGCGCGGATTGGCGGTCGATTCTAAAGGCAGGGTCTACGTCACCGATACGGGCAATAAACGCGTGGTGGTCTTCGACGCGAACGGGCTGTACGTCACCCAATTTGGAAACGGCGGACTCGAACCCGGTCAATTCGACGAACCCGTCGGCATCGCTGTTGACAAGAACGGGACGGTCTATGTTGTAGACACATGGAATCAACGCATCCAAACCTTCGAGCCGATTGAGTCTGGGGACGGCGTCATTTTCACGCCCGCCAAACAATGGGATGTGTACGGCTGGTTCGGTCAATCGCTGGATAACAAACCCTTCATCGCGGTTAATGACGACCTGCATGTTTTCATCACCGACCCCGATGGATTCCGCGTCATGGAATTTGACCCGAGCGGCGCGCTGCTTCGCGTGTGGGGCGATTTTAGCAATACGCCCGCCGGTTTTGGCTTACCGTCAGGGATCGCCATAGATGGCGAAGGGCATGTCTGGGTAACAGACAGCGTCTACAACCGTTTGATGCGGTTCACAACGCCGTAAGCAAAAATGAACAAAAGGAATACAGGATGAAGAAAAAATCTTCATCCTGTATTTTTATAAGCGTTATTATGACGAACTTTCACAAAAACCTTAAAAAATTCGCATTACGGCGTCATTTAATAAGTATGGAGTATAATGATTTTCTGCCGACCAAACCGCATCAAGCGGGTACTATTGGACAAACAGCCTATCTCATCTATATGCAATTACGGCAGAATCATATTGGCGCAGATAGGCTTTACCATATCTAAAGGAGGCGCGCTCCATTACACACAAAGATACCCCCCAGGAAATGAAATCAAATCCAATATTTATAATTCTCTTTAAGGAGGAGAAAATGCGTAAACTAACTGTAGTATTTTCACTGGTAATCGCCCTCGGCTTGCTCTTAGCGGCTTGCGGCGGAGCAAGCGGCGGAAGCGCCGCCCCCGTAAAAGTTATTGAAACGGTAGTCGTCACTGTGGAAGTTCCCGCAGCCGCCGCGCCCGCCGCCCCTGCGGTAGTCGCCCCCAGCGGTTTCGGCGAAACCCTCAAAACCGTACAAGCTCGCGGAAAATTAGTCTGCGGCGTTAACGCGCAAGTTCCCGGCTTCGGCTATATTGACGCAAGCGGAAATTTCTCCGGCTTTGACGTAGATTACTGCCGCGCGCTTGCCGCCGCCATTTTTGGCGACGCCAACGCTGTGGAATTCCGCCCCGTGACAGCCTCTGAGCGTTTCACCGCCTTACAATCTGGCGAAATTGACATCCTCAGCCGCAACACCACATGGTCATTAGCCCGCGATACCGAATTAGGCGGCAACTTTACGCACACCACCTTCTATGACGGTCAAGGTATGATGGTTCCCGCCGACAGCGGCATCACCGACCTCGCCGGACTTGAAGGCGGCACGATCTGCGTTCAAACCGGCACCACCACCGAACTCAACCTCGCAGACGTAATGGCTGCCGGGGGCATCTCCTACACTCCCGCCGTCTATGAAAACGCCGACGCCACCTTCGCCGCTTATAGCGAAGGACGCTGCGACGCAGTCACCACCGATAAATCTGGTTTGGTTTCCCGCCGCACCGTTTTGGCAGACCCCGCCGCGCACGTCATTCTCGACGTCACCATGTCGAAAGAACCGCTTGGACCTATGGTACGCCACGGCGACGACCAATGGTTTGACATCGCGCAATGGACTGTCTTCGCTATGATCACCGGCGAAGAATACGGCATCAACTCCACAAACGTAGACGAAATTAAAGCCAACGCCGTCGCGCCGGAAATCAAGCGCTTCCTTGGGATTGAAGGCGATATGGGCTTGAAACTCGGCTTGTCCAACGACTGGGGTTACAACATCATCAAACTGGTTGGCAACTACGAAGAAGTTTACAACCGCAACCTCGGACCCGACACCGCCACTTACATTCCCCGCGGTTACAACAACCTGTACACAAAAGGCGGTTTGCTGTACTCGCCGCCCGTCCGCTAAAAATAAAGTTCTACCCGGGGGCAGGGAAAAATCCCTGCCCCCAATTTTATAAATGGAGGTTGGCGTATGCAACGCGAACTAAAGCATAAAGCGACCACTCCTTTTTGGCGTGACGAGCGTTTTTTGCAATATTTTGGGCAGATTGTATTTTTACTGATCGTCGTTTTTTTGGGATACCTGATTTACCAAAACATGCAGACTGGCTTACGCAAGCAAGGCATGGTTTTAGGTCTCTCGTTCCTACAAGGTATTTCCGGCTTTGATATTGGCAGCAGCCTGATCGAATACAGCCGCACGTCTACATATTGGCAGGCATATACAGTGGGGCTGTTAAACACGCTGATTGTCAGCGTTGTGGGGATTATTTTCGCCACCATACTTGGCTTAATGCTGGGCGTGGCGCGCATCTCCA
>JAQTWR010000179.1 GCA_028689195.1 Anaerolineales bacterium
GAATGTTCGTTTCAAAAAAGCAAATATCTCGGCTTCGACGTGTACGAACCGCTGACCTTAAGCACGCGCCTCTACGGCATTCTGTTTGCGGGTTTGCCAATGGGAATTTTATTTGCGGTTTACAGCGTCATCATGCCCGCCAAAGGGAAAAAGAAAAATGCTCCTGCGTAACATGTTCAGCCGCTCGTGGATTATCGCAACGCTGCTTGTGGTTGGCGGCTCGGCGCTTTGTATTCGACTCGGCGTTTGGCAGTTAGACCGATTGGAACAGCGACGCGCTTTTAATGCCCAGGTTCAATCTATGCGCGCAGCGGAAGTATTGGACTTAAATCAAAACGCGCCGTCCGACGTCGCTTCGATGTCTTGGCGCGCGATTCAAGTCGTCGGCGAATATGATTTCGAGAATCAAGTGGCGCTGCGAAATCAGGCGCGCGGCGCGGAATACGGCTTCCATCTCATTACGCCGCTGCGCTTCAACAACGGCGCGATTCTCGTGGACAGGGGTTTCATCCCCGCCGATGGAAACGCTTCGCCCGCCGATTGGCGGAAATACGACGAGCGCGGAGCGGTAGAAATTCGCGGGCAACTCAGACTGAGCGACGCGCCATTATTTGGCGGAGGTACAGACGCGTCCTTAATGGCGGGGGAGACTCGTATTGAATTTTGGAACATCATCAGCGTGGAAGGAATCGCATCGCAGTTGCCCTATCCTATTTTGCCCGTTTTTATTCAACCGGATGTGGACGAGAACGACGCGGCGTTTCCCATTCCCTATCAGCCTGAAGTGGATTTGACGGAGGGTTCGCATTTTGGGTATGCGTTACAATGGTTTTCGTTTGCGGCGATTCTGTTTTTTGGATACCCGTTCTATTTGAGAAAACATCTTGCGGAGAATGCGGAATGAAGTATTCGCTTAAGTCGTCGTTTGCGCGCGCGACGTTTGCTTTGTTTGCTGCGATGCTGGCTCTAACCATTGTGGGGCGTTATGTGACGTTGACGGGCGCGTCTGCGTTGTGCGCGGGGCTGCCTCTGTGTATGCCGAGCGCGCCGTTGGGCTGGCTGCAATTGAGTCATCAATTATTGGTGGGCGTCGCCATGCTGCTGACCTTATGGGCGTTTCGCAAGGCGTGGCGCGAACAGCGCGAGAGCCGCGTGATTTTGCCATTGACAACGGTGACGACGGTTTTGGTTTTTGGTCAGGCTTTTATCGGCGCGCTGCGTTTGGCGAATCCGCAGGCGCATCTTACGGTCTTGCATTTATTGACCGCCGTTTCGTTATGGATCGCGCTTGCGATGCTGACGTTTACATCGGGCGTGTTGATTCAAAAAGACGGCAAGCCCGAAGTTCTCGATACGCGCCAACGCCTTAAAGATTTCTTCGCGCTTTCCAAACCGCTGATCGTCGTGCTGCTGCTCATCACCACTTATGGCGGGCTTGTAATTGGGAGCAAAGCGCTGCCCTCCGCTTCGCTGACAATGTGGACTTTGCTCGGCGGCGCGTTGGCGGCGGGCGGCTCCAGCGCGTTGAATCAATACATTGACCGCGAACTCGATAAGAACATGCAGCGCACCGCCAAACGTCCGCTGGCTGACGGAAGATTAACCGCCGCAGAGGGATTATCGTTTGGGCTGGCGTTGTGTTTAATCAGCTATTATGTGATGGCGGGGATGGTGAATCTTTTAGCCGCGTTGCTTTCGCTTGCGGGAATTTTTTATTACGTTTTCTTTTACAGCGTATGGTTGAAAAAAGCCACCGTTCAGAACATCGTCATTGGCGGCGGCGCGGGCGCAATTCCGCCGATGGTCGGCTGGGCGGCTGCGACGAACAATCTCGGTCTTACCGCGTGGATTCTTTTTGCGATTGTCTTCATGTGGACCCCGCCGCACTTCTGGGCGCTGGCGATTGTCCGCATGAAGGATTATGCAAACGCGGGCGTGCCGATGATGCCGGTCATACGCGGCGAGGAAGAAACGCGCAAGCAGATTTTGATTTATACGGTCGCGCTGGTCGCAGTCACTTTGCTCCTGCCATTATTTAATTTAACAGGAACGGTGTACCTGATTTCGTCCATCATTCTCGGCGGATTTTTACTTTACGCCGCGTGGCGCGTTTTCAAGGTCGGCGGAAACAAACCCGCGTGGATGATGTACAAATGGTCGAGCATGTATTTGATGTTCATCTTCCTCGCCATTGCGGTTGACGCGGTGGTGATGTAACTTTTCAGGGAAGTTCATACAGAACATAATCTCCGCTCTGCGTTTCGCTGATTTCAACGAGCAGATTTTTCGTCTGCTCGAATAGTAAATTCTCGTCCGTGTTATTTTTCAGAAAAAATTCCGCGCCCCGCGTCGAGATAAGAATATGGGTATAGCCTTGCTCCTTCCACGCGGCGGCGACTTTTTCGGGCGTTTCATAAAGCCATAGATCATGCAAGAAATGCGAGTTGATAATATCCGGCTCGGCGTAAACGGTCGCGCCGTAGCTGCGCGGCTCGAAGAGGAAATATATCTTCGAATCAGCGGGGACTTGATTCACCAACTTCAAGGCGTTTGCATAACCCGGCTGCCGCTGCTCGATGTATCTCTGGCGCGGAATCATCCCAAGCGAAACCGCAATCGGGTTGCGAATCAGCGTATGCAAACTGAAGTCGAGTAAATTTACGAAGACTAAAAAAGCCATCATGGTTCTGAAAATAAAACTGACTTTGAATTTTGGGGCGTCCAATTTATAAAGCGCGTTCAATCCAATGGCGAGCGGAATCGCGGCGGGAATCAACGCGGGGAAAAGATAGCGGGCTTGAATCAACTTGGCGCTGTTCATCACTCCAAACGTCCAAACGGCAGCGCCGCCCAGACTGAGCAAATGCAGCGCCAATAACGCGCGCCGCTGTTCAATTTTTTCGGGATATGCGCGCCAATACGCCCACAGCGTTACGGGGAATAGAATCAAAAACAGCGGACCAAAGCGACCATCGAAGTAGTTTGTATCCCGCGTGCCGAGCGTCGCGGTCAACGGAAGCGCCAGCAGCGCGGCAAAATCAAATCCAATTCCAGAACCCGCGCCCGAAAATCTTTGCGCGAGAAACGAATCCCAAAAACGTCCGCCGAACACAAAAGGGTAAACGGGATTCCCCGTCCACGCCCAATTGCGGAGATACCACGGAAACGCAACCAACGCCGCCGCAAGAGAGAACTGAAACGCGCTTTTGAAGCGCCGCAAATTTTCTTCTTCCCAAATAAAAATCAGCGCCACGCAAACCAGCGGAATAACAAAACTGGTGTACTTCATCCCCATCGCCAGCCCCGCCATCACGCCGCCAATCGCAATCCATTTTTTATCTTCCGCGTTTCGCCATTTCCAAATTGCATACAAAGCGGCGACGCCCGAAAAAGTCAGCGCGTAATCTGTGTACGCCCAACTCGCCAGCCATAGCAGCGAAGGCATCGTCAACACAATCGCAACCGCATCCCATGCGATTGCGTCGCTCCACACTTGCCGCGCCCAGCGCCACAAAATCAGCAAAGTCAGCGCCAGCCAGAACAAGTGAATCAAATGCGCCGCCGCGTCCACGCCAAGCGCCAGCGGAAAAACAAAACTACCCTCGACAATATGCGGATACCAATATGTCAGGGCTTGATTGGAGGTCAAACCGCCGTCGCGCAGCCACAACGCGGGAACGGTAAGATGATATAAAAGCGCGTCAAAATCTTCGATGGGCGGCGTAAGGCTCATCAAAAAGGCGAGTCCGATAGCGATACTTAACCCGATTGGAATCCAATGCGCGACGTTTTCAGCGCTTTCGCGGATTTCCTCCACCACGCGCCGCACGTCTTTTCCTACCCGCGATAATTTCCCTGTACCCGAAAAGAATCCAGTAAGCGCGAGCAGGAGCGCCCACAGAATAATCGGTTTCGCCAGCCCCAAAATTGCCAGACCAAACCCCGCCAACCCGAAAATTCCCATGCCGATTGCCGCGCCGAAAATCAATCGTTCCGCCGAGTCGCTGTCGGGCAATAGATACGTCCCAATGCAGGCGGACAAAGCCGCCATCCACAACGGAATGAAGACAATCAAAAACAGGTTTTTCAATCCAGCCAGCAACTTTAGAAAGTCGGGCTTTTGGACGACGAAAAACACGGTCAGGATGACCGCCAGCCAGAGCGTAAAAATAAGCGCCAGAAAATATTTTTTCATTGGACGATTCCCATTGCGTATTGCGCGCCGCTTCCCGCGCTCATCTCACCTTGTAGATCCGAATCTCGTAGCCGTTGTTATCGAAAAATTTCAGCGCCTCGAATGTATCGAATAATCTATCGTATTTTTCTATTTCGGTCGGGTATCTATCGGGTTCTAAATAAAACCGTCCGTACATGCCCTCGCTCATCACCATGTAATCAAAGCCTTGCTCGACGTACCAATCGGGTTCGTGTTGATTCATCCGCAAAAAACTTTGCCATGAGAATCGCGTCGTATCTATAAATGGAGAATATGATTCTATGGCAATCTTTGCTCCCTGCGGCAAATTTCCGTTTATCCATACCCGCGCGGCTTCAATGCTGTGGATTGTGTTAAAGCGGCGCATCTCTTCCGCAGTTTTTGCAATTGGAATTGAAAAGGCGGCTATTGTCGCGCACGCAAAGAACGCAAACGACAGATTCCGCAGCGGCGACGCCGGCAACGACGCGATTTTATCAATCAGGGTTATCAAAAACCATGCGGCTAACAAAAATAAAAACGGGGTTATCGGCAACAATGTCCGCTCGTTTCTTACGACAAAATTACTGATAAACGTAAAATATGACAGCGGAAAGATTGACAGCAGGGCGTATTCTCTGGAGCGCGAAGCCAGCCCCAAAAAAATTCCGAAAACCGCAAACAAATAAATTCCGCCGTTGGTGTTCCACAGGTAATTTACATACCACGCCAGAGTATTCCCTTCCATGCCGAGATGACCCGTGGCGTAGTGATGCGCTTCATATCTTAATTCATTCAGGAATTTCGCCGAATCGAATAACGCGTAGGGAGTTGTGAGCAGAAATCCCGCCGCGCAGAAAAACAAAGTCAAGTAAACCTTAGGTTGCCGCGAGGTCGTTCTACCGTAGCGAAGAAAATACGCCAAAATTACCGGCAGAATAATCAGCCCGCCATTGTACTTGCTGGACGCCGTAAGCCCAACGCATATCCCCGCCATGACGCTTTGCCAGGTTTTTCCTTGTTGGTAAATTAAGATCGCCGCTAAAAACGCGGTCATAGAAAAAAAGGCGACGAAAGTATCAGGCGTTATCAAGCGGCTCTGTTCAATGTTTGTGGGCGAGATTGCCGTTATCAAAGCCGCCAGCGCGCCGACTTCGGCTCTGCCGGTAAGCTGCCTGCCCGCCAGATAAATCAGCGCGCATGTCGCGACTCCGAAACAAATTGTAACAACGCGTCCAAGCGTAACCGCTGACGGGGTCATGGTCTGCGCGATTCCCAATCCCAATGAAACGCAAGGCGCTATGCTGTTGGGCGCGACGAAAATCCCCGCCAGTTTTCCCGCAAGATAATACGGGATATAAGCAAACGCGTTGATATAGAAAAATAACGAAGGGTATAAAAAGAAATGCGGATTTAAATCGCCCGACTTGAATATGTTTTGACTGATGTTTATATACAGAGGTTCGTCGGGGTGATAAACATAAGGCAGCCCATAATTCGCGCCCCGTATTCTTAGGAAAAACGCCAGTGCGAGTATGCCGCCCATCAGCGCTGATGCTCTAATATTTTTTTTCATTCATTTCTCCAATTGCGTTTCAAAGGGATTGGCGGGCGTCAAAAGCGGCAAGACGCAAGAAGTATAATTGAACAATAAGGCTTTTGAATTCCATGAAAACAGCGCGCAAACCCGGGAGACATCCGATGAGGAAATTAATTTTATATACAGGCGTTATTTTATTCGTTTTGCTTTTATTTTACGGAAATTATCAATTTGCAAAAGATCACCCCGGCGGAACGGATTTCTTATACCGCTGGCTTCCAACGCGGCTGGTTTTGTTTGAAGGCTACCAAAAT